>JAIBBF010000076.1 GCA_019694795.1 Flavobacteriales bacterium
GAAGGATCGAGTGCACAGAAAAAGGTTTGTTCAATTATGAGATCAAACGATTGTTCGATTTTGAAAAAATCTGCAACCAATAAATGTTCCGAAGGAAAATCCGGAACGCGTTTCGAAAATTCTTCCAGTGCAAGCGGTGCATAGTCGGCAACGAATACATTTTTAAATCCCAATTGATGTGCATATTCTGCTTCATACGCTTTTCCGCATCCTGGAATTAAAATGTGAATGTTTTTATCCTTTATTCCATCGAGATATTCTTTGATGGCAGGAGATGGATAC
This sequence comes from Flavobacteriales bacterium, assembly GCA_019694795.1. NCBI lineage: Bacteria > Pseudomonadati > Bacteroidota > Flavobacteriia > Flavobacteriales > Flavobacteriales bacterium. The sequence goes on from JAIBBF010000076.1 coordinate 283, forward strand.
CCGATATCCCAACCGGTTTCTTGTTCAGCATAGCGTTCGTTCCAGAAGTTGGCATTGAGTTCCATAGAAGATGTTTTATTATGCAAATTACGTAATTCGGGCTTTGTTAATTGGACTCAATCTCTTATTTTCATCAAAAGGATCACCATGAATCAGCAAGTCATCATTTCAGCACTTTCAGCAAATGCAGGTATTTTTAAATCACTTTTAAGTGGATTGGAGGATGAACAAATTCATTTTAAACAAACTGAAGATAAGTGGAGTCTGCTCGAAATTGTTTGTCATTTACACGATGAAGAGTTAGAAGATTTCAGAGCGCGCACGAAACTGGCTTTATTTTCACCGGAGTCGCCTCTTGTTTCCATCGATCCTCAGGCTTGGGTGAAATCCAGAAATTACGCGGCACAAAATTTTAATGAGCGTTTAGAGGCATTTCTTCACGAGCGTGAAGTATCGGTCCAATGGCTTCAGCAACTCGAAAATCCCAATTGGAGCAGCGCCTATGTTCATCCCAAATTCGGAGCGATGTCGTCCAACATGTTCCTCTCCAACTGGCTGGCGCATGATTATTTGCATATCCGGCAGATTCTTGCGGTAAAACATCATTATCTGGCTGCTTATTGCAAAGAAGACATTGGTTACGCAGGCACCTGGTGATGGTGGGTAATCGTTCTTATTCTGCTTATTTTTGAAATCGATACGTTTTCTTTTGATTCTCAAGAGGGATTATTCGTTGATAATTTGACACGGAATCCCTTTCTCCGTTTGGATTTTTTTATCTTCGTTTTATGTTAAAAATCCCGAAGCGCAGTACTCCCAGGTGGATCATTTTCAGCATCGATATGCTGATCTGTCTTTCTTCACTGGTGATGGCTTATTTAATTCGTTTCGATTTTGTCAGTTTTCCCATTGATGAAGAGTGGCCCGCATTAAAATGGTCGCTGCCTTTGTTTCTGATTATACGTGCGGCTACCTTTTATTTCGGAAAGACCTATGTGGGAATTATCCGCTATACCAGTACCGAAGATTCTAAGCGGATTTTCATCACGGTTACACTGGGCTCACTGATCATGGCCGTTTTGGTTCCTGTACGTTACGCTATCGACGGTTATTATTTCTTGCCGATTTCCATTTTAATCATGGATTATCTGCTCACCACTTTTCTGATGATTACGTTTAGAATTGCAGTGAAACTGATGTATGCCGAACAGGTAAATCCTGCAGGATCCAAAACCAAAGTCATTATTTACGGCGCCGGTGAAATGGGATTAATCACCAAGCGTACACTCGATCGTGATGCGGGGACGCGTTATAAGGTAATGGCTTTTCTCGATGATGACCAGAAGAAAAAAGGGAAAACGCTGGAAGGTGTAATGATTTATTCTTCTTCCGATTTAGAAAAAGTCATAAGCGAACATGAACCCGATCAGTTGATCGTCGGAATTTTAAATCCTCATCCGGAAAAGAAAAAAAACATCATCGAAACCTGCATTCAACATCAGGTAAGTGTGCTGAATGTTCCTCCGGTGCAAAACTGGATCAATGGGGAATTATCCTTTAAACAAATCAGAAAAGTCCGTATCGAAGATTTATTGGGAAGAGAACCTATTAAACTCGATGAAAACAATATCAATGCCGTTTTAAAAGGAAAACGCATTCTTGTTACCGGAGCTGCTGGATCCATTGGAAGTGAAATTGTGCGGCAGTTAATCCGTTTTTCTCCTGCTAAAGTGATTTTACTCGATCAGGCAGAATCGGCTTTGTACGATCTTGAAATGGAATTGTGGCGCAACGATCAGTTTCGTTCCTGCGAAGTGGTGGTGGCGGATATCACAACCAGAGAACGAATTGAGCGCGTGTTTACGCATTTTAAACCTGAAGTGGTATTTCATGCTGCGGCCTATAAACATGTACCGCTCATGGAAGATAATCCATCTGAGGCTTTGCGAACCAATGTGGAAGGATCGAAAATTCTGGTGGATCTCAGTCTGAAATTTAACGTTGAACGATTTGTATTTATTTCTACCGATAAAGCGGTTAATCCCACCAATGTAATGGGTGCCACCAAACGGGTTGCGGAAATCTATGCGCAATCGAGCAATGGAAAAGGTTCCACCAAATTTATTACCACCCGTTTTGGAAATGTATTGGGATCGAACGGATCGGTTATTCCATTGTTTAAATCGCAGATTGAGAATGGGGGACCAGTGACTGTAACGGATCCGAATGTTACGCGGTTTTTCATGACGATACCGGAGGCTTGTCAGTTAGTCCTCGAAGCCGGAGCGATGGGAAAGGGTGGAGAAATTTTTGTGTTCGATATGGGCAAATCTGTTCGCATTATCGATTTGGCGGAAAAAATGATTCGCTTATCGGGATTTGAACCGGGTAAGGATATTCAAATTAAAATTACGGGATTACGTCCGGGTGAAAAATTATACGAAGAGGTTCTCTCGAATGAGGAAAACACCCTCAGCACCCATCATCCGCAAATAATGATTGCACAGGTGCGTGAGCAAAATGCATTGGAGGTTGAACAAAAAGTAAATGCGTTAATTCAATTGTTCAATACGCAGGACAATATGAAAATTGTTGCTGCACTCAAATCGCTGGTTCCGGAATATGTATCGAACAATTCCATTTTTTCCAGTTTGGATGAATGATAGGAATAGATAAATACTCTGAAAGATTCTTTTGAATTTTTTATTTCCCGAATAGAGCGTTTAAAAACAAATCTGATTTAGGTTGATTGAAAGACCAACTTGCAATTACACCCTTAATCCAATCACGCATTGATCATCTACCTGCTCCAGTTCACCGGTCCAGCGTAAAATTTCTTCTGTCAATTTTTGTTGTTGAACGGACATCGGTTCTTGCTGCATGGCTATAATGAAATCACGCATTTTAGAATATTTATATTTCTTGCCGCCACCTGCTCTTGTTGTTACGTCATTACCGCCAAACTGATCGGCATATCCATCAGAGAATATATACATGCTATCGCCTTTGCTCAGTTGAATTACATGTTGCTTAAACGGTTTCCGGTCGAGATAAGCACCAATCGGTTGTTTGTCGGCCTTAATTTCTTCCCATTGCGTACCATTTCTGAAAATCCATAAGGGATTATTCGCTGCGGCAAAAATTAATTCCATGGAACCGTCGGACATATATTCAACACTGCAAAGCGAAATATCCATTCCGTCCTTGATATTTCCGGTTCCTTGCTGACGAAAAGTTTCTTCTACCAGTTCATTGAGTTTATCCAATATGGCAGCGGGCTGATGGAGTTTGTATTCTTTCACCGCCCGGTTTAATCCGTTATATCCTACAATAGATACGAAAGCTCCGGGCACACCGTGCCCCGTACAGTCGACCGATGCAAACAATAATTTTTTCTTTCCGTTTTCTTCAATCGGAAGTGCCCAGTAGAAATCGCCGCTAACGATGTCTTTCGGACGATACATCACAAAGAAATCCTTTAAATAAGCGGCTATGATTTCATTGGAAGGGAGAATAGCTTCCTGAATTCGTTTGGCGTATTTAATCGAGTCCATGATATCGCGGTTCTTTTCTTCGATGATGTGTTTTTGTTGCACAATTTCATCGTTGAATTTTTGCAATTGCTCATTCGCTTTTTGTTTCATGCGGTAGCGATTGAACATGAGGTAAGCAAAGACCAGCAATACAGCTATAACTGCAAGTCCGGCATAAATCATCACCTTTTTATTATAGGCCTGCATCTGACGGTCCGCCTCAAATAAAGCTTCCTGCCGCTGAGCATCTAATGAAGCTTCAAGCTGTGCCAGTTTTTTGGATGCTTCTTCACTTAATAATTCATTTTGAACTTCATTGTGCAGATTGAGATAATGGTAAGCACTGTCGTATTGCTTTTTGTAATTGTACACATTGCTGATTCCTAAATAGGCATCTTTTAATTCTTCGCGCACACCGATCGATTGCGCCAGACGGATGGCGTCGTAGAAATAGTGACCGGCATCTTCCACTTTATTCTGACCCAACAACAAATTTCCAAGGTGAATGGAACATAAAGCAATTCCTTGCTCATCTTCGAGTGATTTTTTCAATTCAATCGACTCGGTAAAATGCGTATAGGCTTTTTCATGTTCGCCGTAAAAAGCATCAATTCGTCCCAATAAATAATAGCTGTCGGAAATAATATAATTATCCTCATTCTTTTTACCGATTTCCAGTGCTTTCGATAAGTATTTTTCAGCTTCGGAATAATTGTTTTGCTCAATATAAACCCGACCGATATACAATGAAGCATCACCAACACGCGGTTCATCGGCTGTAACCAAAGCCTGATTAAAATACTTCAGGGCCTCATCATAATTTTTTTGATAATAGTGAATTAAACCGATGTTATTATTCACACGTGCCAATCCTACATTATCTTTTATTTTTTCAAACTTCGACAGCGCTTCAAATAATGAATTCAAGGCATCACCGTATTCCCCTTCCAGTGTTTGAATTTCGCCCCGGGTGTTAAATACATAACCAAGTCCTTTTTCGCTGCCACATTCTTTAAATAAAGATTCAGCAGTTTTCAGATTGGCTAAACCCTCTTCATATTCATCGATGTAATAATTTACATTTCCCAGATTATAATAAGCAAATCCCTTTCCTTCGGTAAAATTGATTTTTTCGGCAAGACTTAAAGCTTGTTTGGCATAATCGCGCGATTGTTCCGGATCGCTGTTTACCACAAAAAGCGAAATATCATTCAGAATTTCACATTTCTCTTTATCACCGGAAGCCGATTCCAGTTTTTTAAATAAAACATCCAATTCCGGTTGCGCTTGAAGTTGAATACCCAGCAACAAAAAGAAAATCCAAAAGCCAATGTGTTTCATAATTACCGAATGAAGGTAAATATAAGGATTAGACTTGAATTTGGTGATTGTTAAGGAGATAATCCGAGTGGGAGCGGATGGTGAATGGATGTGAATCGCGCTTCATTTCCAGGATTGACAAATAAAGCAGAAGATAAAATGGACATCAAACGAACTAGGTCCCTATAGGAAAAGACATTTCTTTATTCTTCTTCGTCCTTGTGCTTTTCCGTCTCGGCTTTTTTCGATTCTTCAACGGTGAGCGTCAACAGATTTTCAATGCCCAGTTTTTCGGCTTGTTTCGATTTCAGCATTTTTCTGAGAGCAACCAGTCCCACCGATCCTCCGGGTAATAAAAAGATCCCCGTCATTCCCGCTGCTTTTACGGTATCGATCAGTGTGTTTTTTAAATTTTCAGCAGCCTCATCATCGGTAAATACCTTTCCGGTACCCATGTCCAATAAGGCCTTTTCAGCGTTTTCCCTCAATTCAGAAGCAACCTCTTTACTCTTGCGCAATTCCTTGCCCAGATTTTTACGCACATCTTTCAGTTTACCTCTGATCTTAGAGATATCGCCGGCAATCTTACTTACGTGTTCGTCGTCCTGACTCATACCCCAAATTTACATCATGTTCGGCACAGTGCTTCGTATTTACTGTTAAATATCATTAAGAGTTTGAACAAAATTCTATTCATAACCTCTTTCAAACAGGTCGGTTTTTCAGGAACCTAAAGGCTATTTTTGAAGCATGAAACTTAGCTGGTGTGCTTATCGCTTGAATTTCAGACATCCATTTCGACTGGCAACAGGGGAGCGGACAGGGACTGACAGTGTTTTTGTGCGGCTCGAAAAAAAGGGGATGTATGGTTATGGAGAAGCTACATTACCTCCTTATTTGAAGGAAAACACGAGTTCGGTCATTTCATTTTTAAAAACGATTCAAGCCGAATGCTTGTCCGCCGGAACACCTCAGGAATTTCTCTCGCTATTGCATCAGCTGGAAGGCGAAAATCACTTTGCGGTTTGTGCCGTAGAAGAAGCCTTTCTTCAGCTACAACGAAAATTGAATAAGGAAGAAGCAAATGATGTTCGAAAGGTAAATACGTTAAGCACTTATACCTTGGGTTTGGGTACGGAAGAGGAGATCGTCGAAAAATTAAAAATTGCTGAAGGATTTCCGGTTTTAAAGGTGAAACTTCAATCGGAAACAGATCAACAACCGATAAATCTTATTCGCAAATACACCGATCGTCCGCTCTGCATTGATGCCAATCAGGGATGGAAAGACATGGAAAACAGCATTCGTTTTTCGTTTTGGTTGCGGGATATGAATGTCATGATGATTGAACAACCTTTTGCTGCTGATCATTATGAAATGCATGAAGTTTTTCGGAAAAAATCAGCCTTAAAAGTCATTGCCGACGAAAGCATAACTACACTCGAAAGCCTGAAAAAAAATTATGCCTGTTTCGATGGTGTAAATGTAAAATTGCTGAAGTGTGGTGGACCCATTGCTGCTTCGGAAATGTTGCGTTTTGCTAAGGAAAAATCCATGTTTACACTCATCGGTTGCATGAGTGAATCCTCGTGTGGCGTATATCATGCTGCGGAATTAGGAGCAGAGGCAGATCTGCTGGATGTGGATGGTCCTTTACTGATTAACAATGATCCTTTTAATGGATTTGAACTAAATGGCGGTATCATTCGTTTAAGTAAACTGGAACCTGGTTTGGAATTAAATTTTGTGAACGAATGAAAAAGACATTGGTCATCGGTGCATCCGAAAATCCTGATCGCTATTCGAACATGGCTATTCGATTATTGCGTCAATACCATCACCCGGTGGTAGCTGTAGGAAATAAAAAAGGAAAAGTAGGGGATGTGGAAATTGAAAAAGATCAATTGCCCTTTAACGATATTGATACGGTTACTTTGTATTTAGGACCCCAAAATCAAGCTGCAGTTTACCAATACGTGCTTAGTCTGCACCCTAAACGGGTGATATTTAATCCGGGTACGGAAAATCCGGATTTCGAAATGCAATTGGAAAAAGCAGGAATAGAAACGGAAGAAGCCTGTACGCTGGTTTTATTGAGGACCGGCGCTTATTGATTATTCCGGTTTAAAATCGATGGACACCGAGTTGACACAGTAGCGTAAACCACTTTCTGTGGGACCATCATCGAATACGTGACCTAAATGTCCGCCACAATTCGCACAAACTATTTCCGTGCGGATCATTCCATGCGAAGTATCTCTTATTTTTTTGATTTTTCCTCCCGGTAGTTCCGCATCAAAACTGGGCCAGCCGCAATGGGAATCGAATTTCATGGATGAAGTAAAGAGTGGACTATTACATCCTTTGCAGGAATAAATCCCCTTCTCGAAATGCATATTGTATTTGCCACTAAAAGGCATTTCTGTCCCTTTCCCACGCAAAATCCTGAATTCTTCCTCATTCAGTATCCTTTTCCATTCTTCTTCTGTCCTTTCCATAAGCTTTGTTTAAAATCTTGTTAATGCAGAGAACGAAAGCTAAGCTTTTTCCGTTTTAAAGCTAACAATCTATGCTTATTTTTGTTTTGTGACCGAACCAAAGACAGATACAGTCCACCCGAAGCGGGGCTTGCATATTTTGCAGGTGGTTTTGCTGGTGCTTATTGTACTGATGCTGGGAGTTCCTTTGTTTATCATCATTTACAATCACATTCCACCCTTGTATATTCCGGGCACCGAATGGAGGATTGATCATGTACTTACTTTTTCCGCTGTATTTATTTCAGTCTATTATCTGGCGCGGAGAATCCGGCATATTTTGTTTTTGGTATTTGCTACGGGACTCTTCACCATGATGGTGCTGACCTTTATGGGACGCTATTCATTTCCGCAATTGGTGAACGATTACCGCAAATTTATTTTTAGCATCAACCATTCGGCCATTCAGTTTAAATTTCAGGAAGCGGAAAATCCGGAGGACAATGTTTTTCCTCATGCCAGCGAATTTAGAAATGCCATCGATTACAGAAATTCATTGGTAAGAAACTATGCAGCCGAAGTAGCGGTGAAGCATTTCGATGATTATCACTATTCAGGTGATATTCGCATTTTGCAATATTTTTCGGTGTTCAAGGAAATCCGTAAACGATGGAGGTATGTGTATGATCCCACCAGCGGTGATTATTTTGCATCAGCTTCCGAAACGGTTTCTCAATTACGCACCGATGGAAAGTTTAAGGGCGACTGTGATGATTATTCCATTCTGATGGCGGCCTGTATCAAAGCCATTGGTGGTCAGGTTAAACTAGTACGCACCCAGGTGAATTCCGGAGGCATGCTAACGGGACATGTATACCCCGAAGTTTTTGTAGGAAACAAAAAAGACCTGGAGAACATCAATTACCTCATTCACGAAGCCTTGTTTGTGAAGGAAAGTAAAGACAAACCCATTTATTACCATGTAGATGCCTCTCACAATGTGTGGCTGAACTTCGATTATAACGATTATTACCCCGGAGGAAAATACCAAAGCACCGTGCGAATGGGGGAATTAATTATTTAAAAACGTCAACTTTATCCACCTGAATTTACATGTTGGCATGCTTTTCGACGATAGAGCTGTTAAAATAGCTCAAATCCGAAATTTCTGCTGAATAAATAAGTATTTTTCACGTTGTAATTCCGCTATGCGAAAATGGATAGGCTTATTGGGACTTTTTCTTTCTGTCACTACGGTGATGGCCCAGAAGGATACTATTCGTCTTAAAGTAAAAGTGGAGGATTTGGATAATCCGCATATCTGGATGAATTTTTTCGCCATGAATATGCGTAGTGGCGTAGGAACATTCGGCGACCGATGGTCGGAATTCGACATGGTGGTTTTATCTACCGATACCATTGTGGTAAAATCCAAAGGATATGTTCCGCTTGCATTTTGTTTGAAAGATTCGCTGAGTACACCCTTTAAACTGTTTACGGTAAAACTTTTTAAAGAATCTATTTTATTGCCGGAAGCAACCGTTGTTACTGTTCGCGATTTCAAAGAAATTGAAGCGGATATTAAAAAACTGGAGAAGAAAAAAACTTCGGCCTATTCCAGCGATTATTTAAAAGTGCAGAGTCCAATTACCGCTCTCTACGAAGCATTCAGTAAAATTGAAAAAGAAAAACGTAAGGTGGCAGAGCTGGAATTTGAAGATCGCAAACGCGAATTGCTCAAAGAATTGTTAGCCAAATACGTGAAAGGTGATATTTTTATTCTAAGCGAAGAGGAGTTCGACGACTTTATCACCTTTGCCGAACCGGATATGAATTTTATAAAAAATGCTTCGCAATACGATTTAATCATGTATTT
>JAIBBF010000077.1 GCA_019694795.1 Flavobacteriales bacterium
TGTAGAGATACCTGAAAAAGATTTAGGCATTGCTGCTGAAACCTGTTTTTCTATTATCAGTAATCCATCAAGAAGCATTGCCGAGCGGGCATTTGCTATGACTGTCCTCTATCGCATCTTGCAACGCGAACCCGATTTGATGCATGAATTTCAATTGGTCATTGAATCCACCCTCCAGGAAAACATACCTGCTTTAAATGCACGCTACCGGAATATTCAAAAAGAATTAAACCGCAATAAAACTAAATTGTGATCCGGCACCGGTATTTTCTGCGTCAATGGTAATTACAGGAATTCCCATTCGGTTATTCACCAGACCTTCCACAAATTTTGCAGAAAACAAATTAATGGTATCCGGATAATAAGTTGCCGCAAGAAGTTCTGCGTGGATATCGTGACACAATTGAAAAAGGTGATCAACGAAATGTTCGCGTTCGAGGAGGTGGACTTCATGATCAACATGAACACGGGTTAAATACTCTTTACAAACATTCAGATTCACCGATACCATCGATTTAAATTGCGGATCTTCATGTCGCCCCGCCACCAGGTGAATTTTAGATTTGAAACGCTCAGCCAATGAAGCTGCCGCTTTTACCACCTGAACACTGTCCCTTTCCAAATCAATCGTCATAACAATATGTTTAGGCGATTTCAAACTCACTTTTTTCTGTACAATGAGCAAGGGAACTTTGGTATGAGAAACAACTTTTAATGCATTCGATCCAAACATTTTTTGAAATCCATGCACCCCATGCGTTCCGAAAATCACCAATGTGGCAGCAGCAGATTCTGCTATCTTTCCTATATCTTTAAGTACACTTCCTTCAACTACCAGCGTAGATATTTTTACACCTGAGTGGGTGTGGCTATCCACCAGTGACTTCATTTTGTATTCGGCCTCCGCCCGATCAGATTCGGAAGCAATAATATGCAATAGGAGTACCGTATCTTTTGCAGGATCTGCAATATCCAAAGCTGCGTCGATTGCATTATGACTGACTTCGGTAAAATCTACGGCCACTAAAATTTTCTGTTCCATGAAATGTGTGTTTTATACCTGATAAAATTAGAGGAATTGAACGCAAATTCTTAAACCAAGGATTGTGACATTGGTCAGATTGCAATAAAATTTAGCAGACATCTGTCATTTTTTTCCTAAAAAAAGAACAAAAACGTATTATCATTTCATCATTTTCCCATTGATAAGTCCCGGTTAAGTCTGTTTTTTAAATTATATTTGAATTACAATTTCAGCTATGAGAAAACGTTACTTATTCCTATTGGCTTGTTGTTTAACAGCCACTGTATTACAAGCCCAACAGCTGCCCAATGCCAGTTTCGAAAGCTGGACCAATGCATCCGGAGCTAAGGATCGTCCCACCGATTGGAATCAATTGAATTCAACACTTCCTTCGCCTCTGGATTTGTTTGTTGGTCAAACCTGCTTTAAAACCACACCGGGATACAACAGCGCCACTTGTGTTAAACTAGTCACAGCCACCGCCCCTGCGCCCCAAAATGAAGCGAATGGGATTTTAACTACAGGTACTATCGACTATGTTGCCATGACTGTTACCGGAGGACTCGCCTATCCGTATCGTCCTGACTCTTTAGTGGGGTACTACCAATGTAATCCTGCCACAGGAGATAATGGCACGGTAGAAATGACCTTATTGGCCACCAATGGTGATACAGTAGGGAGAGCATTATTTTCTACACCCGGAACAGCAGTGAGTACATGGACGCGTTTTTCAGCTCCGTTTATTTATTCCCTGTCGCAGGTTCCTGATCTTGGTGTTGCATTAGCCTCTTCTTCCAACGGATACAACGCCGTATTAAATTCAGAATTATGGGTGGATGAATTAAGTATCGTCATTAATCCCCAGAGTGTAAATGAAAACAATGAAAAAACAATTTCTGTTTTATATCACAACAATGGGATTTTAATTGATTTATCCTCCGCAAAAGGAAATATTAGTCAGTTTAGTTTATTTGACTTACAAGGAAAGGAAATCCTCAGTAAATCCATTTCCAATGGTAGTGTTCAATTTATTTCAGCGGAACTTTCTACCGGAGTGTATTATTACAGATGGAGCAACCAGGATAAATCTCAATCCGGAAAATTAGCCATTAGCAATCATTGAAAAATTTGCTTCGGAAAATCGCTATACTGCCAACGTTTCTTCTTGCCTTTTCCTTTTTAATTTCGGCAACTGCATTTGCGCAAACCGGAATTGTAAAAGGGAAAATTCTTGATGCTGAAAACAAACAAGCCTTACCGGGAGCAAATTTTCTTGTATTGGAAAACCTGAAAGGTGCAGCGGCAAATCTGGATGGCGAATATTTGCTGGAATTGCCTGTAGGAAATTATCATGCTGTTTTTTCATTTACAGGAATGCAAAATGATACACTTGAATTTATTATTGAAGCCGATAAAATCATCACCCTGAATGTGGAATTAATTCCTGAAGATCAGATGCTGGATCTGGTGGTTGTTGCCGCAGGAAAATTTGAGCAGAACATCGAAGATCTAACAGTATCGATGGAAATTATTAAACCCCAGTTAGTCGAAAATAAAAACACCACTTCCATTGAAACGGCATTGGAACAAACGCCCGGATTAACCATTCTCGACCAGGAACCTCAGATTCGTGGGGGGAGTGGATTTACATTTGGAGTTGGGAGTCGCGTTGCGGTGGTGGTTGACGGAATGCCGATGTTAAGCGGAGATGCGGGTCGGCCCGAATGGGGATTTATCCCTGTAGAAAATCTGGATCAGATCGAAGTGATAAAAGGGGCCTCATCGGTGCTTTACGGATCATCGGCATTGAGTGGAGTCATTAATATCCGCACTGCATGGCCAACTACCGAACCACAAACGAAAATTAATTACACTACGGGATTTTACAGTAAACCTGAAATTGCAGGAGCAAAATGGTGGGACAAGGCACCTCTTTATGGAGGAATTAATTTTTTCCATTCCCGCATCATCAAACAAAATCTTGATTTGGTAACCGGAGGAAATTTCTTTTATGATCACGGATATATTGGTCCCCCAAAAACCGACCCCGGAGTTACCGATACCTTAACCAACTTCAGCGAAAAAGATCTACAAAAATTAAGAGGACGTTTTAATTTCAATTTGCGTTACCGCTCAAAAAAAATTGAAGGACTAAATTTTGGTCTGTCCGGCAACGGAATGATTTCCCATACCAATTTCGCTCTGGCCTGGCTCGACGACAGCGCTAATATTTACCGTGCGTACCCCGGTGCCATTTCATTGCAGCAACAAAAAATTTTTAATCTCGATCCGTTCATTCAATACGCCAATGGCAAAGGAATAAAACACAGTTTACGTACGCGGTTATTTTATAACGACAATACCATTAGCAATAATCAAAGCAACAACAGTAAATTATTTTACGGCGAATACCAGTTTCAGCGTCAGTTTCCATGGATCAGCGATTTTAATTTTACGGCAGGAGTGGTGAGTACCTATGCGCATAGTAATGCTCAAATCTATTCCGGAGGAGGATCGCCGAAAAATTCACTAATTAATATTGCAGGGTATTCTCAATTCGATAAAAAAATGTGGAAGATTTTAAATCTATCCGCAGGATTCCGAATGGAATATTTCGAAATGAATAAAACGGAAAGTGTGGTTAAACCCATTTTCAGAGCGGGATTAAACCTGCGTGTAATGAAGGCCACATGGTTACGTTATTCCTACGGACAAGGATTCCGGTTTCCTACCATTACGGAACGATATATTTTATTAAACACCGGCACATTTGGTGTATTCCCCAATCCACATCTCAATCCCGAAACAAGTACGGCGTATGAAGTTGGAATAAAACAAGGGTTCAAATTCAAAAAATTCATGGGCTATTTCGATTTGGCCGGATTTCATCAGGAGTATCAAAACACCATTGAATATTTATTTGGATTATGGGATGTGACTGTTGCACCTGCAGGATTTAAATTTTTAAATACCGGTAATACCAGAGTACGAGGTATAGATATTTCCATGATGGGAAAAGCAGAAATAAAAAAAGATATTGAAATCACCTTTTTAGGTGGCTATACCTACGTTGTGCCTTTAGCCATGCAGAAAGATTACGTTTATGCCTACGATAATGCACCCGGAGGTGCACAGGCGCTAAGTTACAATACCACTTCCATGGATAGTACACAGGGAATTTTAAAATACCGTTTTCAGCACACTGCTAAAATTGATCTGGATTTAAAATGGAAAAAATTCAGTTGTGGATATAGCGCCAGGTTGTATTCGAGTATGAAAAATGTCGACAAAGCCCTTGAGACCTTAGAACTACTAACAGCTGCTCTACCCTATTATCAGGATATTTTAATTACCGATTACTGGAAAAATCACCAAGGTGCAAATCTTATTCACGACGCGCGAATCGGATACGAAATCACGAAGCAACATCGCATTTCCATTGTTGCGAATAATCTTTTGAATAAAAGTTATATGCTTCGTCCCATGAAAATTGAATCGCCACGAACGCTGGCTGTTCAGTGGATCTGGAAATGGTAATCGCATATGCATCACCCGGTGAAAAGAGGGAAAGTCTTATGGATGCTGGATTAACGGAACCTTAAATTTTGATATAATCGGTTTTTTTTATGACCAATTTTTCAATTATAAGCCTTTTGCTGATTACATTTGAAGTATGAGATCACTACTTTCTGCAGCACTGGGCTTGGTATGTCTTTTGGGGAACAGCCAAACAGTCGATTTAAAATTCATGTCGCACAACATTCTGAATTATTCCGGAACCGACGCTAATCGTGGTCGCTGGCAGGATATCAAATTAGTAGTGGGCGATTATCAACCCGACTTTATGGTGATCCAGGAATTGAACGATGCAACTGGTGCAACTAAAATTCTCGACTCTGCTTTAAATGTAAATGGTCAAACCAATTATGCACGCGCTGCATTTGTAAATGGTCCCGATACCGATAACATGCTCTTTTACCGCGCCGATAAATTATTTCTGGTTGGCCAATACCAAATCAGCACCACCCTGCGCGACATAACCCGTTACGACCTGCGTTCGATCTCCGGTACCGACACCATCTTTTTCAGCGTGTTTTCAGCGCATTTAAAAGCAGGAAATCAACCCAGCGATGAAACAGATCGCTTAAACGAAATTAACGCATTCTGCAGCGCTATTTCTTCATTGCCTTCTACCAGTAATTTAATTTTTGCCGGTGACTGCAATGTGTATTCAAGTACAGAAGCATGGTACACAAAATTTACTTCAACGGCATGCTCGGTAAAATTTTACGATCCGATTAATATGCCTGGATTTTGGAATAACAACGGTGCATTTTCAACCATTCATACGCAAAGTACACGTACCAGTGCAAATTCCGGATGTTGCGGAGGTAGTACAGGTGGACTGGATGATCGTTTTGATTTGATTCATGTCAATTACAATACACTCGTTGGAACGGGTGGAATGAAAATACTAAGCAATACGTATAAAGCCTACGGTAATGATGGTAATCACTTTAACGCAGCAATAACCGATGCTCCGGCTAATGGAGTAGTTTCTGCAGCCATTGCACAAGCACTATTTAATATTTCAGATCACCTTCCGGTAGTAGCAACATTCCGTTTACATGCCGACTTCACCGGTATTTCCGAAAGCAATACGGAAAATAATGCCGTTCAGTTTGCCCAAGATCGTTTGTTCGTAAGCACCTCCGGTGATGGATTATTTAACCTTTCGGTTTACGATATTTCGGGTCGACTCGTACACACTGAAAATTTAAATCTTAGCAGCGGCGATCAAATAATTCCATTTATAAAACAACTGGAATCGGGCGTGTATTATTTTTCAATCAGCAATTCATTGATTAAATTCGGAACGAAAGCTGTTGTTGAATAAACTTTATTTCTGAAGATGTGATTACTGTTGTTTGTGCCATAATTCATTCCGAGGGTAAGATCCTATGCGCACAACGTTCCGAAAAAATGGCCATGCCATTAAAATGGGAATTTCCCGGTGGTAAACTTGAAAAGGGAGAGCATGCTGTGGATGGGTTAGTGCGGGAAATCCGTGAAGAATTAGGAATAGATATTTTAGTTCAAGCACCACTTACACCTGTAAGCCACCTTTATCCTAACGGACTCCATATCGAATTGATTCCTTTTTTATGTAAACCTTTAACCATCCAATTCCAGGTGCTGGAACATCAACAAATAGTATGGGTAGGAAAAGCGGATCTAATGGCACTGGATTGGGCTGAAGCGGATGTTCCGATTGTCCGGGAACTCCTTAATTTAAATCATTTTGCTAAGGATTAAATCTGATTTTTACAATTCGTTAAACCAAAACCACATTTCGTAAAACGGAATGGTGTCCTTAAATGTAACATGGCTAGAATTGTCAAAAATTAATCGCCATGAAAAAAAGATTACTCTTCTTAGCCGCATGTTGCATTCAACTGGCAGCACAATCACAAGTAGTGCAAATTGAACAACTCAACACGATTCAGGGAGCCGATACGGACAATATCGTGGAAATTGCAAAAGACAACTCCGGAAATATTTTTGTTGCCGGCGTTTTAGCCAATGGAACGCAGGATATGGATTTTGGTGCGGGCGTAGCAAATTTATCCTCTACCAATGGTAACCCTTTCGTTTCGAAATACGATGCCAATTCCAATTTAATCTGGACCAAAATTTTTAGTTCATCCGATTTAGCTACATGTAAAGGAATACATGTTGATGATGCAGGAGCAGTATATATTTTTGGTCAATATGGATATAGTATTGACGCCGACCCGGGTGCCGGTACACATACGTTGAGTTTTGCCGGTCTAGATGCTTACCTTATTAAACTAAATACCAACGGTAATTTAATTTGGGCAGCCAATTTAAACTGTCCTTATGGTTTCATAAATGATGTAGCCGTTAAAGGCGACCAACTATACGCCGTTGGAGAATACGGATATTATGCCGACCTAAATCCCGGCGCCGGAACAAACAGTGTAACGTCTAGCGATTTAATGGATGGATTTATGATAGAATTAGATACCGCATCACAATTTCAATCGGCGGTTACATTTGAAGGAACAGGTTATCAGGCTGTAAAAACAATTGCTATTTCTTCTACCGGAAACATTCACATAGGTGGGGAATTTGAAAACACCATATTTTTTGTCCAAAATTCAAATGTGTTAACCATGAATTCCAACGGAAACAGCGATGTTTTTATTATGAACTACGACAATAGTTTTTCACTCACCAATTATTTTTCATTTGGTAGTGATGATAAAGAGGGGATTCATAAAATTAAACTGGATAATTCTGACGATGTATATGTCTCCGGATATTTTTCAGACACCATTGATTTTGATCCTTCAGGAAACGTAGTAGAAAAAATCTGTAATGGAGGTTACGATGCTTATATAAGCAAATTCTCTTCCAATGGCACGTTTCAATGGAATTACACGTATGGAGGATTAAGCTATTATGATAACATCTACGATTTCGATTTTTCGGGGAACACGATTTATCTGGCATCAGAATGTTCCGGGCAAGTCGATTTCGATCCGGGAGCAGCGGTAGAGCAATTTAGTGGGGTGGGGACTTCTGTAATTGTTAAAATCGGCACTAACGGTGTATACCAACATGCCATGGATATGGGATCCGGGAATGGAGGAGGATGGATAAATCCGCGAACTATTTTCATCGACAATAACGCTGATATTCATGTAGGCGGCATGTACAATTACACGCCTTCATTTGTAAGTTACACCAATACGCAAAATGCGCCAACGGCTGCAGGCTATGATGGATTTTGGGTGCGTTACTCTGAGGTTAATAATGTGGGAGTAAATGAAAACCACCGTCAACAACTCAACCTCTTTCCTAATCCGGCCAATGACATCATTTATTTAAACGGAATTTCAAATGGGAATTATTTCATATATAACAGCGAAGGAAAATTGATCAGGAATTCAACATTATCCAATTCCACCCTTCCCATTTCTGATTTGAGTCCAGGTATTTACATTCTGCAATTTCAAACAAAAGAAAACCTTTCTACAGCAAGGTTCATAAAACAATAATCGCTTTTTTCATCGCGAGTAAGGAATCCCCGGAAGAGTAATCGGAAGGGGATTTTTTATGTTTACAAAATCAGAACGCATTCTATTTGCGTTATAAACCTTACCAAAAATGAAACATACTCCCTTTAAAAAAGTAAAAAGGAGAAATTGATTTTTATGACAAGAGCTTTACATGTTATGTTTCACTTAAATCCAAACTGTCATGAATGCTCTATTTTTCATCCAGATCTTATTGCTACCGCTAGGAGGAACTTTAAACACATCTCCTATAATAAATCTGCCCGACCAAGAAGCACATATCCTTGAGGATAATAAATTTCATCCTGTAGGGGAATTTACCAGGGTAAAAATTAAACGAATGTGGTTCTCTGAAAAAGCATATAATTTGTGCTTCAATTTTAGCAGAATTATCAGTGGACACCATCCGCTCATTGCTTCAATTCGTTTAAACAAAGCAGCCTCACAACATGCCAGGTATCAAGCGCAAAAAGGCGGTCCCTGTACCCATGTCAACTTTAAATCCCGATCAGAAAAATTCTCTTTTGATGCCGAAAATGTGGCCGTTGGTTATAAAACGAATATAGGCGCTCTTTTTGGATGGATTAGTTCAGATGGACACCGAAAAAACATGTATGGATATGATCATATTTTAATGGGAACCGGTTTTTATAAGCGAGTTGAAATTACGTACAAACGAAAAAATGGTAAGGCACGGCGTATAGAAAAAACCAAAACCAAATATTACACACAGGTTTTTAAATAAAACTGAACGTCAGGCAAAAAAATTACATCAATAATTCACCAGGCGTCCGCAAAAGGCTCCACCACCATAGAGAGATCCCGCTTTAAATGCTTTATCGATATAACTGGCAGGAATGGTTTGCACACCCCACAATTCACCGGTGAGGTACCCTCTTCCGTTAAAATAATGCAGGAACACTTCATATTCATGTCCAACCAACAACTGAAAACTTTGCGAGGAAATTGGTTTTAAATCCTGACTTAAAACCGCGGTATAAAAATTATCGCGGTTTTTAAAACTTACGGTGACATCCGCTGCTTTATCCATCGGACGATTAGCATAATGTCCGTACCCGAACAACAACAGTTCTTTAGTA
Organism: Flavobacteriales bacterium; assembly: GCA_019694795.1. Classification (NCBI taxonomy): domain Bacteria; kingdom Pseudomonadati; phylum Bacteroidota; class Flavobacteriia; order Flavobacteriales; species Flavobacteriales bacterium. The sequence continues at coordinate 9,228 of JAIBBF010000077.1, forward strand.
GGTAAAATATACATATCCTGAACCGTTGTTAAAGTAGCCGTATTGGCCAGGACATTTCCCTTTTGATCGAACTTAAAAATAAACATTCGTTTACTATGGGTGGTATCTACTTCCTGACCGAA
>JAIBBF010000078.1 GCA_019694795.1 Flavobacteriales bacterium
GAATAATGCATCAATAATCTGGAATCGTATTTCGATTCGGTCAGGTTGTCCTTTGGACCAACCGTAATTTGGGAATAACAAGGTTGAAAACCTAAAATGAACATCCCCAAAGAGATTAATGGCAAGTAGAATCTCATGCAATAGCAATTTCCTTAAATTTACGGCTTTATTGGGGAAAAGGATTGTTTTTTTGGATGAAATGCGCAAATCACTAGGTGAAAAGTTTAAATATATCGATATTTCATAGGAGAGGATTAGAACAAATCGCTGTTTTAATTCTATTTGTGATGTTTCTGAGGGTAGAAGCTGGTGCACAGATTGTGAATATAGAAAACCAACGGTTAAGAAAATTAAAAGATGGTTGGAGTGGAAATGTGGATTTAAGTTTTTCAATTACCAACAATACCAAAACCATTTATCAGGTTGGAAACCGGAATAAAATTTATTGGAAGAGAGATCGACATTTGGTGACCGGTATTACCGATTTCAATTTTGTGGGAGTGGATAACCAGAATTACGTCAATAACGGATTTCAGCATATTCGTTATGCTTACAACAGTTGCGAATTTCCGATGTTTTATCTCGAAGGTTTTGAGCAGATGCAATACAACCAAATTCAGCTCATCCAATTCAGAACTTTATTGGGAGGCGGAGTCCGCGCCATTGTGCTCGACCGCGATTCAGCTTCGATCAATCTTGGTGCTTTTCTAATGGGGGAATACGAAGAAGAAGCCAAAGGAAAAATCAATCGGCAAATTCGTTACAGTACATTTATTTCGTTCGATTTTCAATTCAATAAAACAACGGGCATCAATTCAATTACCTATATACAACCGGATGTAATTAGTCCCGACGATATCCGGGTTTCCAGTGAAACATCATTGCGTTTTAATATCACTCAAAAATTGAAATTCAAACTGGTTTACAGTTTGCAATACGATTCTTTTCCTCCCGAAGGAGCACCGAAAACCATGTATTTTATTTCCAATGTTTTCGGTTTCGAATTTTAAGTTGGGTTTGTCGCCTGAGATAAAAAAAGATAATCAGCAGAATCACAATAAAAATTAAAATCCATTTTCCCGATTGCCAGATCCTGGATCCCGATTCACTTAGGTCTGTGCCGCTTACGAGGGATTTGTTCCATTCCGTTCCGCATTTTCCATCTATAAAAGCAATAGTTAAACATCTGCTTCCATCCGGAAATTCAACCGAATCTCCCTGTATGCTATAACCCCATTCTAAAATCATGACTTCATTTATCCTGGAAAAAGCAGCAGTATGATAAAAAATAAAAATCGATAATAATTTGATATTCAGGCTTATATGTGAAATTTTTGAGAGGCCTAAATTTGGAAAAGTCCCTGATTTTATTATATTTGATTTAAACCTTAGAAGCATTATGAAAATCATCGCTGTTTTTAATATTAAAGGCGGTGTTGGAAAAACGGCTACCGCGGTAAATATAGCATATGCTGCCGCCGAAGCAAAAACCAATACACTTCTTGTAGATCTGGACCCTCAGGGTGCGGCTTCTTTTTATTTACAACAAGATCAGGGGATGGAAGAAGCAAAGCAGGTGATTAAAGGTGAGCGTTCACTGGAGGAGGAAATAATTCCAACGCCATACGAGCATTTATTCTTATTGCCCGCTGATGAGAAATACAGAAAGATGGATGTTTTTCTTAAGGAATTAAAAAATGGAAGATCCTGGTTGAAGAATTTATTTAAGCCGGTGTCGCGCCAGTTTGATTTAGTCGTGATTGATTGTCCACCTAGCATTACATTATTCTCTGAAAATATTTTATCCAATTCAGATTATATTCTGGTTCCGGTTGTACCTACTACATTATCCATTCGCACCTACGAACAGCTGAAGGATTTTTGCAAAGAATCGGGAATTGATGGTAAAAAACTTCATCCCTTCTTCTCGATGTACGAACGAAGAAAAAATCTGCACAATGAAAGTATCGCAGAATTTGCTTCCAGTCACAAAGAGACCATTGATGTAGCCATCCCTTATGTCTCCGAAATAGAACGCATGGGTGTTTATCGTCGTCCATTTATCAATGCGCATCCCGAAAGTGATATTGCGTATTTATATCGTCAGTTGTGGAAAGCGATTAAAAAGAACATCGGTTAATGAAACCCACTCTTCTTTTGCTATTTAGTTTGTTAGCCATCTGTTCCTATTCACAAAGTGGATACGGGGGTATGCTGGCAAAAGGTGGCGATTGGAGAATGTGTGGTACTTACGATGATTTCGATACGCTTTATTTTCATCAGGTAGAACCGGGGACGCTAATTGAAGAATGTGAGGGTAAATATCTCACGCAATTGCTGGTTTATCCCGATAATAGTTTTCGATTACTCAACTGGAAAAATTCGGTTTGTTTTATCAATGAACCTGGTTCCATTGAGACCAACGAAAACACGGGAGATATCCGTTTCTATTTTGAAGACGGAACCTCCCGCGATTTTCTGCTTATTTTTCTGAACAAACAAAAATTGGTGTTGGTCGACCGTAATTTCTGATTATTCGATTTTAATGACCTTGAATTCAGTTCTACGGTTCAATTGATGTTCTTCTTCCGAACATTTTACTCCGTTGGAACATTTGTTTCTCAATTGCGTTTCGCCATATCCTTTCCATGTTAAGCGCGATGGATCAATGCCTCTGGAGATGAGAAAATCAACCGCAGCTTTTGCTCTTTTATCGGAGAGGACTAAATTATACATGTCCGTTCCCCGTGCATCGGTGTGCGAACCTAATTCAATTTGAATTTTCGGATTGTCCTTTAAAAGTTTAGCCAGACGATCCAGCTCCTTTGCAGCATCTTCGCGAATGATCCACTTGTCGAAATCGTAATAAATATTTTCAAGGACAATCGGTTTGTCGATCACAATTTCCTCTACTTCGAAATCGGCATAAAAATCTTCTGAATATTTTTTATCCTTGGTGCTGATTTGATCGGTTCGTGTAAAACAACCAAATTTAGTGCAGGCAATAAAATAATTTCTTTGCCACTCGAGCGCAATTTTGAATTTACCATCCTTGCCACTTTTTACGGCAATTACTTTATTGTTATCATCTATAATTTCAACGGTAACACCTTCCACCGGAATATCGGTGCCTTTTTTTCTTGCTGTTCCAAAAAGATTAAAATGGGGAGCCTTTTTTGTGAATTCGTAAACCTCATCTTTGTCCTTTCTGCTCGAAGAAATAAATCCATGCGTGTTGTCTTTTCCCAATGAAAATCCAAAATCGTCTTTCGTGGAGTTTAAAGGGTAATTCAGATTTTCCGGTTGCATCCAGCGGCTTTCATTCTTATACGTTACAAATACATCCAATCCACCCATGCTGTTGTGTCCGTCCGAAGAAAAATAGAACGAACCATCGCTATGCACATAGGGAAACATTTCATTGCCCGGTGTATTGATGGGTGCTCCGAGGTTTTCGGGTTTCGACCATGATTTCCCATCGAATGTACTCACGTAAATATCTGTTCCGCCTAATCCACCCGGCATGTCGGAAACAAAATATAATTGTTTCTCATCATTACTTAAGGCCGGATGTCCACAGGAATAATCATCGCTGTTAAACGGAAGTTCTTCCAGTTTTTTCCATTCTTCACCGACTTTTTCTGCTTTAAAAATTTTAAGGTTGTTTTCATTGACCTCATTCACATTCATTTTTTTCTTGTAGTAATTACTTCTCGAAAAATAAACTGTTTTTTCATCCTTGGTAAAAGCTGCGGGACCTTCGTGGTATGGACCATTAATATCGCCTTTCAGTACTTCCGGTTTCATCCATTGTCCATTGGCATCTTTTTTCATTTGATACAAATCGAGATAAGAATTACCGGTCCATGGATTTTCTTTTTTTCCACTGAACACTTTTTTGTCGCCCGAAAAAACAACTCCATCCTGATACTCCGTCACACTAAAAGCTGAAGTAAAGGAAGGAATATTTACCTGCTGAACTTCGTATAGGGTGGTGTCCCTGTAACGGTCCATAACCGTGTTACAAGAAGCTAATAACATACTGGCTACAATATCACCTTGCTGAATGCTCAGGTATTTTTTAAACCAAGTTCTTGCTTCGTGATAATTCCCGTTGTTCATCAGAATTTTTCCATAATAGAAATAAGTGATGGGTGGAATGTTTTCGTAATTCACGGCCTTGGCATAGGTGGCTTCCGCTGCTTTGTAATTGTTGGTCTCGCGGTAAGAATTGGCCAGATTTACCAATACCTGTGCATCTTGTTTCTTTTTCAGGTATTTTTCATAGTGACCAATCGCATCGTGATAACGAAGTGAATTGTATTCCTTATTCGCTTTTCTTAATGTGGAATTCAAACAGGAACTCAACAGAAGTGCAAATAGTAGTAATGATGTAACTTTTGTTTTCATGGCTGTTCAAATTAAAAATAACGCGGTGTTTTTACCTTCACAAAATCTTTTCCAAAATCAAATCCAATCATTAATTCATGCGAACCTGCATTGTATTTACGCATGCGCGATAAACTTAAATCATAAGCATATCCCACTCTAAACCGATTGTTGGCCTGGTATTCGATAATACCTAATAATGCATCGCCTGTTCTATAAGAAGCACCTAACCAAATCACATCCTGAAACAAAGCACTAAAGTTGATATCGGCCTGTATCGGTGCATTAGGAAGGTACTTAATCAGTAAAGATGGTTTTAATTTTACTTTATCATTGGCTTCAATAATCAATCCGCCGGTTAAGTAATAGTGACGGTTTAAGAAAGTAGATTGGTTGACGTCCAAATTAAAGTTCTTGTCTTTTTGATATGCAAGTAAAGTGGGCACTGAAAATCCTGCGTACCATTTTTGATCATACAAATACATACCAAATCCAAATTTCGGTATGAGTTGTGATGCGATGTTCGATTTAAACACCTGATCGTCGGTATCCCAAACTTGTAAACTGGTTACATCTGCTTTATATTGAGATACACCGGCTCTTACACCAAAAGCTAGCTTGGCAGTTTTATTTATTTTAATGTTATAGGAATAGCTTGCATAAATATCATTTTGGCGCGTAATACCAATTTGATCATTCATCACAATTAATCCGATTCCCATGGTTTCATTTTTAAGCGGACCATCCACTGCTGCCATCGCTGTTTGAGGAGCACCTTCAAAATTCACCCATTGTTTACGATAGGTCAACGTTGAACTGAAATATTTGTGCGATCCTGCATAGGCCGGATTGAGAAATAATCCGTTAAACATATACTGACTCAACATCGGATCCTGTTGCGCTTGTGCGTTCATTCCTGCTCCCGCAAGAACCACCAGCAATACAATTTTATTTACGATCGTTTTCATAAGTTCTTTTTTTATCAGATTATCTTCTTACATCAACATATCCTGTTAAACTGAAGGAATTTTCTCCTTTGATATTCAGAATTACAAAGTAGGTTGCATCCGGAAGTTTTTCTCCGTTGTTGTTATATCCATTCCAATTATTATTGTATCCAACCTCAGAATACACCAGGTTACCCCAGCGATTGTACACGAATATTTCATTGTCTGGGAATACTTCAATACCATGAATCACGAAGAAATCATTTTTGCCATCTTCATTTGGAGAATATCCCGTTGGCATATCAATTGGAAGCGGTTCATCAAGTGTGATCTGACCTCCAACTGTACAACCCTGGTCATCGGTAAGAAGAATGGAATAAGTTCCGGCAGTTAATTGATTGATGTCTCCCGTTGTTTCACCGTTCGACCATAGATAACTATACGGATTTGTTCCTCCAACTATGGTTAAATCAATTGAACCATCGGAATAACCATTGTGCGAAATATTAAATCCACCAGTGTATTCCGGACTACTCAATGTAATGAAAAGTGAATCCGATTGAGAGATGACAAAGTTCATGTCGACATGACAACCATTAGCATCAGTTGCCTGGACATCATAAACACCTGCCCGTAAATTATTCAGATCCTCTGTTGTTGCTCCGGTATTCCAAACATAAGTGTAAGGAGCAACACCGGAAATCGGAGTTACATCAATACTACCTGTGGAGTCGCCATAACATTTTACATCGCGGATGGAAGCGTTGATGCTGATTACACTGATGCTGTTAATGGAATCAGAAAATGTTTGTGTACAACCTTTGCCATCGGTAACGGTTACGGAATAAATTCCTGCAGCGCTGTTTCCAATATCCTGTGTTGTTTCGCCACTCGACCATACATACGAATAAGGCATTGTACCACCGATAACAGTGATGTCCATGGATCCATTATTGGATAAACAAGTCGCCGGTAAAACAGTGGAACTTATTTCGATGGAATCAGGTTGCGTTACTGTGATGGTGTCATTCAGTGAACAAAGATTGAAATCTGTCACTGTAACAATATAGGTTCCTGCAGCAATATTATTCAGGTTTTGTGTGGTATCGCCGGTGTTCCATAAATAGGTGTAAGGACTAACTCCACCATTCGGATGAACACTGATTCCTCCATCATTCGAACCATAACAATTCAAATTGGTATGAATGCTCTGAATGGTTAAAGCAGCAGGTTCATTAACGGTATAAGAAGCGGTAGCGGTACATGTGTTATTATCGGTTACTGTAACCTGATAATTGCCCGGGATAAGATTGCTGATGTCTTCGGTGATTTCACTATTGCTCCAGCTGAAATTATAAGGCATTGTTCCGTTGCTTACGGTAATATCGATATTGCCATTTCCGGCAGCATTGCATACTACATCATTTACAATTCCTGTAATTACGGGTAGTGGATAAACGGTAACATTAAAGGAGCATGTAGAGCTATTCCCATGAATATCGGTAGCTTGATAAACAATGGTCGTTGTGCCCACTGGGAAAACTGAACCGGATGGTAATCCTGCGGTTTGCACGAGTGAAAGGATTCCGCAATTATCAGATTCAGTTGGAGTAGCATATGTTACTATCGAATCACATGTGAAAATATCTGTATTGCATAAAGTGAAAACAGGATTTTCTGTATCGTTTACAGTAACGTTAAACTGACAAGTGGCAGAATTTCCAAATGCATCTGTTACGGTATATATAACAGTGGTTGTTCCTACTGCAAATACATCACCGGAATTAAAATTGCTACTTAACGTTGCACCACAATTGTCGGTGAAGGTAGGTGGCGACCAAGTAACGATTGCTTCGCAACTTCCGGAATCATTCGATACGGAAATGTCAGTCGGACAATTTGTAAATACAGGTGCAATACTGTCATTAACGATTACCGAATAAGAACAGGTTGCTGTTAAACCACTTGCATCGGTTGCTGTCCAAATTACATTGGTGGTTCCGTTATTGAATATAATTCCATCCAAACTGCTGCCGCTTCCGCTTGTAGCTCCGCTTAGTACATAAGTCACAGAACTCACCGTGCAATTATCACTCGCAGTAGCATCCCAGGCAGTTCCGGAATGGGTATAAGAACAATTATTATTGTTGGTGCTTACAGTAAAGGAATTTCCGTTGGTGCAATTTAAAATAACAGGATTCTGATTGTCGATTACAGTAACAATTTGAGCACATGAATTTGCATTGCCATGAATATCTGTTACAGTCCAGGTTACCGTTGTATTTCCAATAGGGAAAACTGCAGGTGCATCATTTACTACTGTTGCTATACCGCAATTGTCATTTACCAATGGGGTTCCTAAAGTAACATGTGTTGCATCTGTAGTACATGATCCGTTATCGGTATTTACGGTGATATTAAACGGACAAACAATTTCCGGAAGTTCAACATCACTTACAACAACTGTTTGTGTGCAGGTATTAACATTACCATGAATGTCGCTTACTGTCCATGTTACAGTTGTAGTTCCTACAGCATAAGATGAAGGAGCATTGTTACTGATAGAAGAAATTCCACAATTATCATTTACTGTAGGCGTGCCAAGTGACACAGAAGTTGCAGCGCATAAACCGGCATCTGCATTAACGTTTACAGTTGCGGGACAAGAAATAGTTGGTAATTCAACATCATTCACAATCACTGTTTGATTGCATGTTGAAATATTTCCATGAATGTCGGTAACAGTCCATGTTACTGTAGTTGTTCCAACAGGGTAAGAAGATGGTGCATTATTGGTCACTGTTGCTACTCCACAATTGTCATTGGCAGTCGGTGTTCCTAACGAAACTGAAGTTGCAGCACAGGAGCCCGCATCTGCATTAACGGTCACTGTTGCAGGACAAACAATCGTTGGTAATTCCGTATCATTTACAATAACATTTTGATTGCATGTTGCAACATTTCCATGAATGTCGGTAACGGTCCAAATTACAGTTGTAGAGCCAACAGGATATGAAGCAGGAGCATTATTTGTAACACTGGCAATTCCGCAGTTATCATTTGTTGTTGGATTGCCTAATGAAACCGTTCCTGCAGCACATGTTCCTGCATCTGCGTTTACAGTAACAGTAGCAGGACAAGTAATGGTCGGTAATTCAACATCGCTCACATTTACAGTTTGCGTACAGGTGTTGATGTTGTCATGAATATCAGTTACGGTCCATGTTACCGTTGTAGTTCCTACAGGGAAAGAAACCGGTGCGTTGTTGCTTACACTTGCAACACCACAATTGTCATTCGTAACAGGAGTTCCCAAAGATACAGAAGTAGCAGCACAAGAACCTGCATCTGCATTTATATTGATGGTAGCAGGACAAGTAATAGTTGGTAATTGAACATCACTCACATTTACCGTTTGTGTGCATGTGTTACTGTTCCCGTGAATATCGGTTACGGTCCATGTTACTGTCGTAGTTCCTACAGGGAAAGTAGCAGGTGCGTTATTCGTAACAGTTGCTACACCACAATTGTCATTTGTAGTTGGAGTTCCAAGTGTAACAGAACTTGCCAAACATGAACCGGCATCGGCATTTACATTTATAGTGGCGGGACAACTAATGCCTGGCAATTCTGCATCAATGATGGTAACGTCAAAACTACATGTCGCAGTTCTTCCTTGCGCATCTGTCACTAAAAATGTATTTGTGGTTGTTCCAACAGGAAATG
>JAIBBF010000079.1 GCA_019694795.1 Flavobacteriales bacterium
TTGAGTGGAGGTAATGTTGGTATACTAGATTTAGGTCAGTTTATTAAAATTAATGCCTGGCCAAATCCGGTAGAAGATGTTTTACATATCCAAATTCCGGAAAATGAAAGTGAGATCTCTCAGATTGAAATCATCAACCTCAGCGGACAAATCATTCAGGTTATTCCAACCAATGGAAATTCCGGCTTGTTTGAAATGAATACAACTGAATTATCGCCCGGAATATATTTTTATTCGGTTGCTAACGGTACAAACCGAATCACCGGCAGATTTATTGTAAAATAAACTTCTCTTTTTGTAGTTTTAAGTCCGGTAAGTTGATTGCCGGACTTTTTTTTTTGAATAAGCCTTTACATATACTGATGTTTACCGAGTGGTATCCGAATCCGGAGGACCCTCAACTGGGTGTTTTTATTGAAAAACATGCAAGAGCTGCCGCAGTAAATCATCAGGTAACACTACTCTATATTCGAACTTCAAAACAGAATCAAGAAAAGTTCCGGGTGGAAATTCAGGAAGGAAATCCTCGTATCATTTCAATTACCATTAAACGTTCGGTTTTTCTTTGGACACGGAAATTCAGGTATTTTCAGTCCGTAAAAAAAGCCATTAAAATGATTGGCGAATTCGACTTGCTCCATTTACAGGTGTGCGGAAAAAACGCATTGGCTTCGGATTACTTTTTTCATGAAAAACCCATGCTGATTACTGAGCACTGGAGCGGATTTTTGCGCAATGAAAAAAAAGGATTAATACCGGAGAAAGATTTATCGAAAGCATTTCATAAAGCAAAATTGATAAGCGCAGTTTCTGAACCTTTAAAAGAATCAATTGAAAATCGATTTTCAATTCAAGGAGTAAAAATCATTCCAAACGTTATTGAATTTAGCGAGAAAAAGAACTCAATTCACAATGGAATAAGAATCGTTGTGGTTGCCGATTTAGTAGATAAAATAAAAAATATTTCAGGAATATTAGAGGCTTGTTCACAAATTGAATTCCCTGAAAATTCGCAATTAGTAATTATTGGCGACGGACAAGATGCATCGCATTTAAAATTATTGGCTGGTCAATTAACCTTTCATTCACTACAAGTTCAATTTTTGGGAAGACTAAAAAACGAAGACACTTTACATGAAATTTCCTCTTCCGATTTTTTAATCATGAATTCCTTTCATGAAACCTTTTCGATGGTCACCGCAGAAGCAATTGCATCAGGTATTCCGGTAATTGCAACACGGTGTGGCGGACCTGAACAATTTGTCGATCCAGAAAACGGTATTCTCATTCAACCCGGTTCACAAGCTGAATTAATTGCGGCTATTCAACACATGTTAACGAATTATAGCCGGTATGATGCTGAGAACATTAGAAAAAGTATTTTAGATAAATATGGTTTTGAAAAAGTTTCGGAAATATTAAAACAGATATATAGCGAAATATACTGAGTTTTGAAATTCCAAATTTTCCTATTTTTGTAAAAAACCAGTTTTCATGTTTGGCAATATGATGGACCAGCTTCAGCAAATGAAGCAAAAGATGGATGAGAGTAAACACCGGCTGAATTCGATTACAGTGGATGGTGTTTCCGGAAATAACAAAGTAGTTGTTACGATGAACGGCAACCGAAAAGTTACCGGGATTAAAGTAGATCCTTCTTTATTAAAAGGCGATGCTGAAGAATTAGAAGATTTGCTGATTCTGGGTTTTAATCACGCCTTGGAACAAGCTGAAAAAATTAACGAATCGGAAATGCAAAGTGCTGCAATGGGAATTTTACCTCATCTCAACAAATAACTTTTCCACTATTTCTTGCATTTTTTCTCTCATTTTGTTGAAAAACACTGCTTTTCCTTCTGCCTTTTAAGCGAAATCTTTCCTTTCAATTGATTTTCTTTGCACTGAAATTTTCAGTTTACCCGAATGGTAAAATCGGATCTTAGAACAGAATATCTTGCAAAGATGAAAAGTCTTTCTGCGGGTCAGGTAGAAGACCGTAGTCAGGCGATTGCATCTCAGTTTTTCCGCAATTTTAAATTGTCGGAAGAATGCTTGCACATATTCCTTTCGATTACCAAAAACAATGAGGTCAATACTTTCTTTTTCATCAACCAGATTTTAAAAGAATATCCCAACGTAAAATTGGCAGTACCCCGCAGCGATTTCGAAACGGGAGAAATGACGCATATTCGCTACGATTTACACACGAAGCTTAAAGTAAACCGCTTAAGTATTCCTGAACCTGTAGAAGGGGAAATCATTGATCCTTCTTGTTTCGATATGGTACTCGTTCCCATGCTTTGTTTCGACATGAACGGTTACCGCGTGGGTTACGGAAAAGGATTTTACGATCGCTTTTTATCGAAATGCAGACCTGAAACCAAAAAGATTGGGCTTTGCCTTTTCCCTCCGGTAGATGCCATCGAAAATGTGGAGCCTTTTGATATTCGTCTAGATGCGGTAGTGGAACCACAGAAGACTCACTTTTTTAATCGCTGATCCATTATCTCTAACCCAAAATATCAAGGCCTGTTTCACTTGCTGGCCATATTTTTTATTCCTGCTTTATTATGCAGTTATTTTTTAGCAGAAACCATTTGGCCTTTCCTCATTGTTTTCATCGTCTTTTCCTCGGCTCTTTTCTTTTTGTTTAAATCCAAAAAATGAATGGCGCTGTTTTTGTATCTTTTGCAGCGTGATTCGAATCCTGTTGATATTTGTGTTGTTCACCTCCATGGTAATTCCCCATGGAAAAATACCTCATTCTACTGCTGAAAACGCTCCTTACGACGAAGTTGTTTTCGGATTATCGCTCACGCATTCCATCAATTCGCAACCCATGACGCTTGCGGTAGTTTATAAGCTCAACGGAAAAGTATCGCGCAGCACCTTTTTAACCATCGATCAATTCATTATGCAGGTCACAGGTGAAGAAAGTTCTCCCGCTAACCCGATGAATAAAAATCTGATGCTGGATCATGGCATTGCACATTGCTTTTCTGATTTTGAATATTATAGCCAGAACAACAAAAAATACCTGGGGTATTATTGTCCACTTCTAACCGACCTGGTTTGGCGTGTCCGTTATAAACGCGATCCTTTTAATGCAAATTTGCGACAAGATTCCGGGTGGGCAGCCTTGTATTACGGACCTTCACTTCCGCAGCGTCAGTTTCTGATGAAGGAATATAAACTTACCACCATCAGTGATTTTATTCTTGGAGAGGACATGTTTCGCTTTTTCAACGATATTCAGGATACCGCATGGCAAAACAGATACAAAAATCTCTAAGCTTAATTGCTATTTTTGAAGCATGACAGATCAGGGTGGTCACCATATCAACGAAAACTTTAAACGAAAGAAGTCTCCTGCTTTTGAAGATGTTCAGCAATTGTTTCAGGACATCCGAAAGGGAGACCGTGTTGCATTGGGACGAGGAATTACACTGATAGAAAGTGAAAAAGAAGAACATTTTCCACTTGCTTCTCAATTGCTTTCTCTCTGTTTACCCCATTCCGGTAATGCATTTCGCTTAGGCATCACCGGTGTACCCGGTGCAGGGAAAAGTACATTTATTGAAGCCTTCGGAAAACATTTAACCGAACAGGGAAATAAAATTGCCGTTCTGGCTATTGATCCAACCAGCGCATTGCATAGAGGAAGTATTCTGGGCGACAAAACCAGAATGGAAGAACTATCGGCCGATCTCAACGCATTTATTCGTCCCTCTCCTTCCGGTGGAGCATTGGGTGGTGTTGCACGAAAAACCCGCGAAAGCATGATCCTTTGTGAAGCTGCCGGATATACCATGATCCTGGTTGAAACAGTAGGTGTGGGACAAAGCGAAATTCAGGTGCATTCGATGGTAGATATGTTTCTGTTAATTCTCATTGCCGGAGGAGGAGATGAATTGCAGGGAATTAAGCGGGGAATCATGGAAATGACCGATCTTTTAATTATCAATAAAGATGATGGTGGAAATAATCCACTTGCCCAAAAAGCCAAGGCCGAATATGCCGCAGCCCTACACCTCTTCCCCCCTGCCGAGTCGGGATGGACACCCAGAGTTGAAACTTGCAGCGCGCTCGAAAAACGAAATATTGAGCTCATCCTTCAACGGATTGAGGAATTCCGCAACCTGAGCCTGACAAATGGCTATTTTCAGAAAAACAGAACCGAACAAAACCTCTATTGGTTTCGCCAAAGTCTTGAAGAACAACTCTATCACGACTTTTTTCATCACCCGGTGATTGAGAAAAAAATGCCTGAAATCCGGAACGCCATTATCAATTCTACACTTTCTCCCTTTGAAGCAGCCCGGATTTTATTGGAAACCTTCAAAAAAAGTTAATCCATTAAGCGATTAAAAACCAACAACTTAAAAGGAAACAAAAACACCGTTGGGGATATTTTAACAGATTTTTAGGACTTCTTTCGGGATTTATTGGTTAATTTCATAGGCGCAAAGGAATTGTAAAACCGCTCCAAAAGCACGAAATGACAGAATTTGTAAAAAGGATTCTGCTTGCTCTCTTTTTTCTTACCGGAACTGTTTCGGGGATTTGGGCGCAAGGAGGAGAAACCTTCGAAGGACGTGAAATTGTTGACACTCTTCGTTTGAACAACAGTACGATTATCCTGTTTGCCGACAAAACATGGATGTATGTTTCGTCCCAGAACTTTAACGGGGTTATGAACGAGTACCTGCACACTATTGTGACACAGGATACTTCGCTACAATTTAAAACTACCTGGTACACCGAAATACCATTTACCTACGAAAATGATATTAGTCGACTAAACGACACTATTTGGATGTGTACGGTGGACACTACTTACAATAAATTTACCATGCCTTGTAAAGGGGCTGTACTCTCTAAATTTAAATACCGCGGTTCTCGTTTTCACCATGGTGTGGATATTGACCTTAATGTTGGTGATACCGTTAAAGCAGCATTTTCCGGAAGAGTACGTTACGCACAATACAATAAAGGCGGATTCGGAAACCTGGTGATTATTCGTCACCATAACGGTCTTGAAACCTATTACGCCCATCTCAGCAAAATTAATGTTGCCGTAGATCAGGAAGTCCATTCCGGAGAAGTGATTGGATTAGGAGGAAATACAGGCCGGTCCTATGGTCCGCATCTTCATTTTGAAACCCGTTTTTACGATAATGCTTTTGATCCCTACGAAATCATTGACTTCGACAATCAGGTATTGAAAAATGAGAACCTGTTCATCCATCCCGGCATGTTCGATTATAGAGCGGTTTCCAGAAAAAATACACAACCTAAATCAGGTGTTGGAAATTCCGGAGCCGATCAGGTGGTTGCCAAACAAGTTCCTCCTGCTGGGAAAGGATCCAAGTATTACACTGTTAAATCGGGCGATAATCTGGGTAAAATTGCCAAAGCAAACGGAACCACCATTGATAAGCTTTGCTCTCTAAATGGCATCGGCAGAAACGATATTTTGCGCATCGGACAAAAACTCCGCGTAAAATAACCGGATCTTCAAATTATCCTGTTAACAAATCTTTTCTTACTCCTTATAGAGTATCGCACTATTCGTGAAATTTGAGTGCAATAAATCATACTATGATCGAAGCCTTATACCGTCATTTTTTAGCCTATCCAAAAATCTCTACCGATACCCGGAAAATTGAAAAGGATTCCATTTTTTTCGCTTTAAAAGGACCCAATTTCAATGCTAATCAATTTGCATTGCAGGCATTGGAAGCAGGTGCGGCAATGGCAGTGGTGGACGATCCTACTCTTCCAAAAAACGACCGGTTGTTTCTGGTAAAAGATGTTTTGGAAGCCTTGCAACAATTGGCACAACAACATCGTGATCAACTTTCCATTCCCGTTCTTGCACTTACAGGAAGCAATGGAAAAACCACCACTAAAGAATTAATTCATTCCGTGCTCAGCGAAAAATTCAGAACACTGGCTACGAAAGGAAATTTAAATAATCACATTGGTGTTCCGCTTACGCTTTTAGAAATAAACGCAAATCATGAATTTGCCATTATAGAAATGGGCGCCAATCACCAAAAAGAAATAGAAGCGTTGTGTACAATTGCTCATCCTACCTGCGGACTTATTACCAATATTGGAAAAGCACATATTGAAGGATTTGGCGGAGAAGAAGGCATTAAAAAAGGAAAAGGCGAATTGTTTGATTATTTAAAATCGCAACAAGGAAAATTATTTGTGAATGGCGATTCTTCTGTTTTAATGGAAATGGCAGAACATGCCGACCGTTTGGTGTATGGTAGTAAAGCAGATTTTTTTGTACAGGGTAAAAATCTTGGCGCTGATCCCTTTTTAAAATTAGAATGGATAGAAAATAATCAATCCCTTTTTATTACGACACAACTCATCGGAAAATACAATTTCGATAATGCCATGGCGGCCATTGCTATTGGTAAATATTTCGGTTTAACCAGGGAGCAGATAAAACATGGTCTGGAAAAATACCTGCCTGAAAACAACCGTTCGCAAATCGTAAAAAAAGGAACGAATGTGTTAATCATGGATGCTTATAATGCAAATCCCAGCAGCATGAAAGTAGCATTGGAAAATTTTGCTGAAATGCAGGCCGGAAATAAACGCTTTATCATTGGCGATATGCTCGAACTGGGCGACGCTTCTGAAAAGGAACACTGGAACATTGTCTCGTTGACGGAGGAATTAAATTTAAATGGAATTTTTGTGGGACCCATTTTCGGTAATCTGCCCGAAATAAAAAACAAAGTTCACTTTGCAACTACCGATGAGGCGATGCTTTATTTAAAATCAAACCCCATCGAAAACACGCATATACTGGTGAAAGGTTCACGCGGAATGAAACTTGAACGATTAAGTGAAGTTTTATAAATGAAAAAGTCCCGATATACACCGGGACTTTTTTTATTCTAAAATAATATTCAATTATCCTTTAATCACAGCACGTGAAATGACAATCTTTTGTACTTCCGATGTGCCTTCATAAATCTGAGTAATTTTTGCATCGCGCATTAAACGCTCTACATGGTATTCTTTTACGTAACCGTAACCACCGTGTACTTGTACGGCTTCTGTAGTTACCCACATCGCTACACGCGAAGCAAATAATTTTGCCATTGCTCCGGAAGTATCGTAGTTATCGTGATTATCCTTATCGATTGCTGCTTTATGAACCAACAAGCGAGCAGCATCAATTTCTGTGACCATGTCTGCAAGTTTAAACTGAATAGCCTGATGCTCGCAAATAGGTTTACCGAATGCTTTACGCTCTTTGGAATAAGCCAATGCCAGTTCGTAAGCTCCTGCTGCAATTCCCAAAGCTTGTGCAGCGATACCGATACGTCCGCCACTCAACGTTTTCATGGCAAACTTAAATCCAAATCCATCCTCGCCGATGCGGTTTTCTTTTGGAACTTTAACATCGTTAAAAAGTAATGTATGCGTATCAGAAGCACGGATACCCATTTTATCTTCCTTAGCACCTACGGTGAAACCTTCCATTCCACGTTCAACAATAAAAGCATTAATTCCGTGGTGACCTTTCTCTGGATAGGTTTGCGCTATTACCAGGTATACAGATGCTGAACCACCATTGGTAATCCAGTTTTTTGTACCGTTCAACAAATAGTGATCATCCTTTTCGATTGCGGTGGTTCGCTGTGAGGTAGCATCGGAACCGGCTTCAGGTTCGGATAAACAAAATGCTCCGATTTTTTCTCCTTTGGCAAGAGGTACCAGGTATTTTTGTTTTTGTTCTTCTGTTCCAAATGTTTCGAGTCCCCAACAAACCAGTGAATTGTTTACCGACATACATACCGAAACAGAGGCATCCACTTTCGAAATTTCTTCCATGGCTAAAGCGTAGGAAACAGTATCCATTCCACCACCGCCGTATTTAGGATCCACCATCATACCCATGAAACCAAGTTCGGCCAATTGACGAATCTCGTCTTTAGGGAAACGCATTTCACGGTCGCGGTCGATTACTCCCGGTTTCAATACATTCTGAGCAAAATCTCTTGCTGCATCACGTACGGCCTTTTGTTCTTCGGTCAGTTGAAAATCCATATGCTATAATATTTCGTTAGAGGTCGACAAAAATAGAATTTTTATCGTGATTTTTGCCAATAAGAAATTAACGGTGAAAGCAAGTTTAGTATTAGGGATGATGTCGGGTACCTCTCTGGATGGATTGGACCTGGCTTTGTGTAGGTTTTTCGAAGAAGGAGAAACGCAATTTGAACTTATTGCGGGTCAAACCATTCCCTATCCTGCTCCCTGGCAAGAACGCTTAAAACACCTGATGAATCTTAATGGGGCTGCATTGATGGAGGAAGATGCCGCTCTTGGAAAATGGATGGGCGAGCAAGCTGCAGCATTTTTAAAAAGTAAACAACTTCATTGCGAACTGATAGGATCGCATGGTCATACAGTATTTCACCGACCGGATTTAGGATTCAGCACACAAATTGGTAACGGTGCTCATATTGCGGTACAAACCGGTATTCCCGTGGTTTGTGATTTTCGTTCGACCGATATTGCCTTGGGCGGACAAGGCGCCCCTTTGGTTCCGCTGGGAGATCGGGAGCTTTTTGGCAAGTATGAAGTGTGCCTGAATATTGGCGGAATTGCCAATTGGAGTGGAGAAATTGGCCGGGAACGAAAAGCCAGTGATATTGCACCTGCCAATATGGTGTTTAATTTTTTGGCGGAGCGCTTAGGAAAACCTTATGATGCGAACGGGGAAATGGCAGCAGGCGGAAAATTAATTCCTGGATTACTGAAGGAATTAAATGAACTCAGTTTTTATCGGGTAGATGGACCCAAATCATTGGGAAGGGAGTGGTTCGAAGAAAGCTTTTTACCTCTGCTTAACACGTATCAGGAACCTACAGAAAATCTTTTACGCACCTGTGTAGAACATTGTGCTCAGCAAATAGCATATTCCCTTCGGTCTATCGAAAAAGGGACTGTTTTTATTACCGGTGGCGGGGCTTACAATCAT
>JAIBBF010000080.1 GCA_019694795.1 Flavobacteriales bacterium
TGTTCGCATGCCGAAGTGACCAACGGAACTGACATTAATCCGGGTTGTAATTCGTATTGCTATACCCGTATTGTAAGTGGATCTTTTGACCCGAACGATAAAACCGTTTCACCTTCTATCAATGAGAATGGGGATCTGTTGACGGATCAGGATGAACTTACTTATGTGATCCGCTTCCAGAACACCGGTACGGGTCCTGCCCACGACGTGATTGTTACCGACACCCTTTCGCCACTGCTCGACATATTGAGTCTAGAAATGATTGGTGCGAGTCACAATTACGAAGTAAACCTTCTTCCCGGCAATATCCTTCGCTGGAAATTCAGCAACATCATGTTACCGGATAGCGGAAGCAACGAACCCGGAAGTCACGGCTACATTCATTTCAGAATGAAAACCCTCAATGCTCCGCAGGTTGGACAAAGCATTGAAAACATTGCCAATATCTATTTCGATTTTAATGCACCGGTAATTACCAATGCGGCAGTTACCAATTATGTAACCAATAGCGGAATTAATCAGCTGACGGATGATGCGCAAGTGCAGATTTTCCCGAATCCTGCCAATGATAAAATCACCATTGTATGGCAACCATCTGCCGACGCACAAATTGAACTGATTGATTTAAGTGGTCGCAGTGTACAGAAGCATAGCTTGAAAAACGGTATGCACACCTTAGATTGTTCTTCTCTTTCGGAAGGGGTTTATTTTGTGAAAATCACCGGAGGTGGCAAGAGCCAAACTAAAAAAGTGATTATCCGCCACTAAAAAACCTTTATGCATTCAGAATCCCTCCGCACACCACGGGGGGATTTTTGATTTATTAACATCCTGCTTTTAGTCTTTCACTTTTTTTGGCATTTCTGGTTGAGTGCTTTTGGCTATTTTCGTATCCATGAGCAATGCCACTAATAAAATCGCCCAACGAAGCGCCCGTTCCTCTTACATTTCTACGGTAATCGGAATTTCGCTGGTGCTCTTTATGCTGGGTTTGGTCGGCTGGGGAGTGATGATTTCGAGGAAGGTGACCCGTATGGCCAAGGAAAGTATTCGTATGGATGTATTTTTTAAAGAAAACGTTCGCGATGCCGACATGCACCAATTGGAAAAAACGCTGGCTTCAGAACCTTATGTAAAAACCGCGCGATTTGTCAGTAAAGAAGAAGCCCTGAAAGAAACCGAAAAAATTCTGGGCGACGATTCACTTTTATCTCCGGTGGATAATTACAACACCATTTTACCATCGATTGAAGTGTACATTGTGGAAGACTATGCCAATGCCGACTCCGTAAAAAAAATAGAAGATCAGCTTTTATCGCGTTACAAGAATAATCTGATTGAAGAAGTCTGGTATGATCGCTCCATGTTCATGACCATTAACCAAAGCGCAAAATATGCGGCCTATGTCATTCTCGCTTTAGCCACACTTTTACTCTTTGTTGCCATCGCATTAATCAACAATACCATTCGTCTGGCTGTCTATTCCAAACGCCTGTTAATTCGCTCAATGCAATTGGTGGGTGCCACCGAAGCCTTTATCCGCAGACCCTTTCTGTTCCGTGCCTTTTTACAGGGGATTGTGTCGGCATTGATTTCGCTCGGACTTATCCTTCTGGGAATGAACTACCTGATTAGTTGGTTTCCGGAGCTAACCGAAGTACACGATACCCCCATGATGCTGATGCTCTTTGGAGGCGTTACCGTTTTAGGTATTTTAATTTCGTGGATTTCTACGTACTTTGCACTTCGTAAATACTTGAGAATACGTTCAGAATTACTTTATTGATCATGAGCAAAAACAACCAACAAATATTCCCTTTTTCCAAGGAAAACTATTATTTAATCATTGCCGGAGTTGTGCTGGTAATCATCGGATTTTTATTGATGATGGGCGGCGGTTCTACCGATCCGAATGTGTTTAATAAAGAAGAATTATTCTCGTTCCGCAGAATTACGCTCGCACCGTTTACGGTGATTTTAGGTTATGGTGTAGTACTCTATGGAATTCTTCGTAAGTCGAAGAAGCAGGATCAGCACTAATGGAATTACTCGACGCGATCATCATCGCCATTGTAGAAGGGATTACCGAATATCTCCCGGTTTCTTCTACGGGACATATGATCATTACTGAAAAAGTGCTCGGATTACAAAGCAGCGATTTTTCCAAAGCATTTATGATCAACATTCAGCTGGGAGCAATTCTCGCTGTGGTGGTTTTGTATTGGAAGCGCTTCTTTCAATCGATGGATTTTTACTTTAAACTGCTTGTCGCTTTTTTACCCGCCGCTGTATTCGGACTACTTCTGAGCGATTACATCGACTCCATGCTGGAGAGTGTCACTACCGTTGCAATTTCTCTCGTATTAGGAGGAATGGTTTTATTATTTATTGACCGCTGGCTGGATCGTCGCGAGAATGATGCACAGGTAGATTATCCACGCGCTTTAAAAATCGGTTTCTTTCAATGCATTGCCATGATACCCGGCGTATCGCGATCGGCAGCAACGATTATTGGAGGAATGACTCAAAAATTAAGCAGAAAAACAGCTGCTGAATTTTCATTTTTTCTTGCTGTACCCACCATGTTTGCTGCTTCTGCAAAAAAACTAAAGGACGTGTGGGACAAAGATCCGCATATTTTAACCGACAATCTTTCTACGCTGGCCATTGGCAATCTTGTAGCTTTTATCGTTGCAATGATCGCCATAAAATTCTTTATTGATTATCTCAGTAAATACGGATTCCGCATTTTCGGATACTACCGCATTGTGGTTGGAATTACGATTCTCGCCTTGTTGGCCATGGGCTATGAACTCAATATTACCGGATGAAAATCGACCTGAAAGAAGGTGCCGTTTGGCTCATCGATAAACCGTATGAATGGACCTCTTTCGATGTGGTGCGTAAATTAAAATATGCACTCATAAAAAATACAGGCGATAAAAAAGCAAAGATTGGTCACGCCGGCACGCTCGACCCACTCGCTACCGGATTGTTGATTGTATGTGTAGGAAAAGCCACCAAACAAATTGATAGCATTCAGGCAGGAATAAAAGAATATACCGGAAGTTTTTTTCTGGGCGCCGCCACGCCATCGTACGACAGGGAGACTAGTCCCGGAGAATCGATGGACATTTCGCACATCGGAAAAGAAGAGATTGAAAGGACAGCGAAATCATTCATTGGCGAACAAGAACAACAAGCACCACTCTATTCAGCAAAATTAATCGACGGAAAACGTGCTTACGAGCATGCCCGCAAAGGAACAGAAGCTGAAGTAAAAAAACATAAAATCACCATTTACGAATTTGAAATAACGGGTATTGAAATCCCCCTCATACATTTTCGTATTCAATGTTCCAAAGGAACCTACATCCGGAGCATTGCACATGATTTTGGAATCCGCCTGCAGGCAGCGGCTTATCTGCACGATTTAAGGCGCACCAAAAGTGGTGAATATGATGTGAACAATGCCATTCCCATTGAACAGTTATTTGAAATGCTCAGCGGACAAACCATGGAAATGAAAGAACATTCCAAGCGTGCATTTCTATTGGAGAACAGAAATAAAAACGCAACGCAGGAAGATTAATTCCTTTTGGTTATATTGCTGTAAATAGTACGGCATGCGATCTGTTTTCACTTTCAGTTTTCTTTTTCTGATGCTCTTTTCCTTTGCACAGGAAGATGAACGTTATTCCAATTTTTTGGATGATCATGAATTGTTTAAACTTTCCGAAAAAGAACAACGCATTTACCTTCAAAAACTCGATTCCATTTTAAACAGCGGCAAAGGAACTGCAGATGAATTTTATTTACGCGGACTTTTCCGTTCCAAATCGGGCGATAAAGAAGGTGCTATTAAAGACTACACCCATGCAATTCAACTGGACCCAAAACTTTATGCTCCCTATGTAAACCGCGGATTATTGTATGCCGAAAAAGCGGATACAGCCAGAGCACTGGCCGATTATACCATGGCTATAAAACTGGAACCTAATCATCCCTCTGCTTATAACAACAGAGGATATTTAAATCAACTGAAAGGAAATTATCCGACCGCTATTGCAGATTACGACAAAGCCATTTCGCTGGATAACAAATTCTCGGTTTCCTACATCAACAAATTAAGGACCTTCATGCAAATGGGAAAGGAAAAAGAAGCGGAAGAAGTACTGATTGCATTCACAAAAATTTTTCCCGACGATCCGCGTACCTATACTGAACGTGCAGATTTTTATGAGCAACAAAACAATTACATCATGGCTTTAAAAGAGCTGGATCTGGCTGTTGAAAAAAGTAAAAACGATCCTGCATTTATTGTATATCGTTCCAATTTTAAAGATGATGTAATCAACGACGATGAAGGCGCTCTCGCAGATTGCAATCTGGCTTTATCCATGGAACCGAATAATCCGAAATTTCACTACGCAAAAAGTCGTCCGCTCTACGACATGGGAAAATACCGCGAAGTGTATGAGTCATGCACAAAAGCATTGGAAATTGATCCCAACTATTACGATGCACTCACCATGCGCGGAAACGTGCTCGATTATATGGGTATGTGGCAACAAGCATTGCGCGATTACGAAGCCGCTATAAAAATTCGTCCCGACGAAATTTACGCCTATCGCCAGATTGCTATTTTGTATAATAACCGAAAGGAATTCGACAAATCCGCCGCTGCCATTTCAGCTTATTTAAACCGGAACCCGGAAAACAGTCTGATGCTGATTGAACGGTCTAAAATTAATTTTTCCAATAAAGGATTTCAGCATATCGTAAACGATATGAATACCGTATTGCGACTGGAACCAAAAAACGGATTTGCCTATCTGATCCGCGCTGTTGCATTTGATTCATTGGGCAAAGTAGATTTAGCCTGTAAAGATGCACAGATGGCACAACAGTTAGGCATTGCCGAAGGATACGAATACCTGAAATCACATTGCAGAGACCGCATTAATCCAAAAATCTTAAAAGCGGAAGAGTTGATGGATAAAGCAGGAAAAAAACAAATAGAAGGTCAGTATAAAGAGGCGCTCGTTTTAATGGATGAAGCCGTAAAAACGTTACCGGATTCCGGATATGTCTGGTATGCGCGCGCAAAAATTAAACGGAGTATGGAAGATTATTCTGGTTCCATACCCGATTTAAAAAAAGCCATTGAATTAAAATCACCATTGCTGGAAGAAGTGTGGGTAACTTTAGGTGTAGCCTACCAGCGAACGGAAAACAATACCGAAGCACGCAAATGTTATGATCAGGCAATTCGTGTTAATCCGAAATACGCCATGGCTTATTATAACATTGGACTGATGTATTATTTTGAAAACGACTATCAGGAATGTGTCCGCTGGGTGAATCGCGCACTCGGATTTAATCCGCAATATTTATTAGCCTACCAATTACTGGCAGAATGCGGATTTAAACTCAATAAAAAAGAATGGATTTGCGGAGGATTAAAAGGAGCTTCCGATTTGGGCGATATGCGTTCGTCGGTGAAGCTCCTTGAATAC
Source organism: Flavobacteriales bacterium (assembly GCA_019694795.1). Classification (NCBI taxonomy): domain Bacteria; kingdom Pseudomonadati; phylum Bacteroidota; class Flavobacteriia; order Flavobacteriales; species Flavobacteriales bacterium. The sequence goes on from JAIBBF010000080.1 coordinate 5,520, forward strand.
TGCGATTGATTATTTCAGTGTAAAGGTGGTCTTACCGATTTTTGCCTTCTCACAGAACAACTCCACTACATAAACACCTTTGGGAAGATCAACTTTTACTTCGGCATATAAACACAAATCCATCGCCGCATTTTGGTAGTCGATTTCACGAACCAGTGAATATTGCGATTCGCCACCCTCCCATTTAAAGGTTGCATTCGGGTCCTGCGTTAAAATGGTAGCATCCGGCATCGTCACCACCATGTATATTTGTTTACTTCCGGATTTAGCAATGGCATTATCCATAATGGTACAACATGCTTTTACCATATCTGCTCTTCCTGCACGGGTTGTTTCAACCTGTTTACCTGAAGAACGCAAATGAATGGCACCCGCCGATAAATTACTCGCCTGCAAAATAGAACCCTTCGCCACTTTTCCTTCGAGATCTTTATTTTTCTCCTTCACATTATCGCGTTCTGTTTCCACCTTAGAAAGATTGTCCTTCGTCTCCGATAAATCTTTTCGCAAAGCGATATTTAATGTATTCAACGAATCGATGGTATGAACATACCCTTTCATAATGCTGCGAAGTGTTTCCGTTTCTTTCTTCAGCTTATAAATCATGTATGCATTGCCTTTATTTTTCTCGGCCAATTGTTGCAGACTGTCAATCTTATGAATTTGTTTTGCAATGGAATCTTTCATTCCGCTGTTGGAGGTTTCAAGATTTTGGTAATCGTCCATCAGATTTGCAAGGCTCTCCTTTAAATCGGCACCCATCATATCTGCCATTCCATTTTCGGAAAACATTTTTGCCATTTCATCTTTTTCCTTCTGAAGCACATCAAAATTTTCGGAACACTGCTTCAAATTGTTTTTTGTTTGATTCAACTGAACAAACAATACCCCTGCACCTCCCAATAACAAGAGAATGATGGTGATGTAAATGGCGTCTTTCGATTTTTTCTGTTGCGGTTGGTTCTCCATGGTCGACATATATGCGGCAAATTTAATAAAGGCTTTTAGCACAAACGGAAGGAATACGGGAAAGTTTCAATGGTATTGCGTTTATAACCTATTTCCAGTACCCTAAATCCTTTTCGAGGTTCAAATCGGCTATCCTCTTGGCGGAATAAGACCTCACCGAAATTTAAATTCCCGCAAAATCCGGCGTAAAACCTGGCGAAAAAGTTGCTTGTTTTGGACATGTTTCAGGAGCTGTTTTCATTGTTTTATCCCTCTATTTGTGCCGCTTGTTCAGAGCCTTTGCTCAAAAATGAAAAAGTGGTTTGCATTAATTGTCTGGTGGACCTCCCCTACACGAATTTTCATTTGGAAAAAGATAATCCCGTAGAGCGATTATTCTGGGGAAGGTGTGCCGTTCATTTTGCAACGTCCTTGTGCTATTTCCGAAAATCGAATCGTGTTCAGCATTTACTGCATCAGCTGAAATACAATGGAAAAACCAATGTGGGCGAATTCCTCGGCATAGAGCTCGGCAAACAACTCGAACTCACACAACGTTTATCACCTATCGACCTGATTGTACCGGTTCCGCTCCATCCGAAAAAAGAAAAAATAAGAGGCTATAATCAAAGCCTGTTTATTGCTCAGGGAATATCCAATGTATTGCAGGCTCCCGTAGAATCGCAGGTGCTTTTAAGGCGGACCAACACCTCCACCCAGACCCGAAAATCGCGGTTTGAGCGGTATAAAAACGTGGAGACCATCTTTCAACTTGCTGAACCTGAGAGGGTCTATGGGAAAAATATTTTGATTGTGGATGATGTGGTGACTACCGGAGCAACGCTGGAATCGTGCACGGCATTGATTCTTGCCGAAGGGGCCGGTCAGGTAAATGTGGCTACGCTGGCCACCGCATAATGCCTCCTTTTCACAAGTGAGCGGTTAAAAAGTTCAGTCTTATTGCTTTCGTGAAAGTTGAATTAATCAGAACTTTACCTGATAAACACTTTCTATGAAAATTATTGTCCCCATGGCCGGTATGGGTAAACGCATGCGGCCGCATACGCTCACAGTTGCAAAACCATTAATTCCTGTTGCCGGAAAACCGGTTGTGCAGTGGCTGGTGGAAGACATCACACGGGTGTGTGGACAAAAAGTGGATGAAATTGCCTATGTGGTGGGACGCTTCGGTGAGGAAAACGAAAAAAACCTGATTCGCATAGCTGAAAGTCTGGGTGCAAAAGGAAGCATTCACTACCAGGACGAACCACTGGGAACTGCGCATGCTATTTTGTGTGCAAAAGAAGCATTAAGTGGTCCCGTTACCGTTGCATTTGCAGACACCTTGTTTACGGCAGATTTTACGCTGGATGGAAGTAAAGACGGAATTATTTGGGTGAAGAGTGTAGAAAATCCTGCAGCTTTTGGTGTAGTAAAGACCAATGGTGAGGGGATCATTACCGATTTTATTGAGAAGCCCAAAACCTTTGTTTCCGATTTAGCCATTATTGGAATTTATTATTTCCGCGACGGTGAAAATCTGAAAAATGAATTGCAATACCTGATCGATAACGATATTCGCGGCAACAATGAATATCAGCTTACCGATGCACTCGAAAACATGAAAGCAAAAGGCGTGCGATTTGCTACCGGAAAAGTGGAAGAGTGGCTCGATTGCGGAAATAAAAATGTTACCGTTTTCACCAATCAACGTGTACTGGAAAACCATAAAAAAGAAAACATGGTTTCCGCCAGTGCAAAAGTGATGAACAGTGTTATTGTTCCGCCGTGTTTTATCGGAGAAAACGTTTCATTGCACAATAGTGTGATTGGTCCGCACGTTTCAATTGGTATGAATTCTGTAGTAGAAAACAGCATCATCAGCAATAGCATAATTCAAACCCATGCAAAAATTGCCGATGCGCATATTTCTAATTCAATGATTGGAAACTTTGCAGAATACAAAGGGAAAGCCGCCGACCTCAGTATTGGCGATTACACACAAATCGGATAATGATTAAAAACGCGCTTTATATTTTCATTCTCATTGCACTGGGAATTTCCTCCTGCAAATCGGGAAAACAGGTCAACTCCAAACCCGGCGTTTCCAAAGGCGTGCAGGATACGCTGATGCGTATGACTTCGGAGGGACATCTCATTGAGGGAATTACCAAAAAAATGACCGGCGATCCGGAAGGCGCTATTCAATCACTGGAACAGTGCCTGCGTTTTAATCCGAAAAATGATGCTGCGTATTATCACCTTTCCGGATTATATGAAATGATGGGAAGAGCCGATTACGCTATTGCCTTTGCAGAAAAAGC
>JAIBBF010000081.1 GCA_019694795.1 Flavobacteriales bacterium
AAAATGAAAATCCTGATGGATTATTATGATCGTCCCGGCGATGCACAATTAACCAAAGAAGCGTATGAACTGCTCGATATTTTAGTGATCGCTCATCCTTCAGAAGCAAAATCGTGGAGTATTTATGGCGATTTTCTGGGCAGAGATTTAAATTACGAAGGATCGCGCGAAAAATTCCGCAAAGCGCTTGAACAAGATAAAAATGTGTACCTCATCTGGAATCAGGTGCTTATTCTGGACGCCCAATTGAACGATTATAAATCGCTGTATGCAGAAAGTAAAACAGCGCTCGATTTATTTCCAACGCAAGCTATATTGTATTATTACCACGGACTCGGCGCTTTTCAGACTGAAAAATACAGCGAGGCGATTGATGCTTTAAATGCAGGAAAAGATTTAGTGCTCGATAACCGCGAATTGCGTTTTGAGTTTTTTCAATTGCTGGGCGACAGTTACCACAAAACGGGTGATCATGTTAACAGTGATAAATCGTACGAAGAAGCGTTAAAGATTGATCCGAATAATGTGTACGTACTTAACAATTATGCTTACTACCTCAGCGTACGAAAAGTAAATCTGGATAAAGCAGCAGCGATGTCGAAAACAAGCAATGAGCTGCAACCGGATCAATCCACTTTCGAAGATACTTATGCATGGATATTGTTTCAGCAAAACAAATATGCCGATGCAGAAATCTGGATGCGAAAAGCATTAGCGCATGGTGGCAATAACAGTGGCACCATTCTTGAACATTACGGCGATATCCTGTATCATCTCAACCGCACCGATGAAGCGGTGAATTACTGGAAACAAGCCAAAGAAAAAACGGGAACTTCTGATATCATCGACAGAAAAATCCGCGACAAAAAATATTATGAATAATCGTCCCTTCTCCTTATTCATTCTCATTGCTACACTGGCGTCCTTCTATTTTGCTTCCTGTAAAAACAGCAAAGGAATTATCCGGCATGGAAAAGTTGAAAATTTATCGACTGCCAAATTGCTGGACAGCATCAGCAAACATTGTTTCAGCTTCGAATATTTTACCACCCGGATAGCGACGGATGTCAGTTTCGGCGACAACTCCAAATCCTTTAAAACGCATTTAAAAATCCGGACCGACTCTGCTATTTGGATGACATTTACGGTGGCGAGTTTTGTTGGTGCCAATGCATTAATCACCACCGACTCCATGAAATTCGTAAATAAAATGGATAAAGAATATTTTCTGGGAACTTTCGATTATATCAATGCCATGTTTAATACCGAGCTGGATTATTTCATGTTGCAGGACTTACTGGTGGGCAATCTGATTAATTTCGATCCTACCGCTAAATACAAAACCAAAGAAGATACTTCGTATTATTTCATTTCAACCGTGGGAAAACGAAAATTGAAGAAGGCTTTCGACAATGAACGTATTCAAAAAAAGGAACCTTTTATTTATCGCTATTGGATCAATCCAGGCAGTTTTCGTCCCGCGCGAACCATCATCAACGACCTGAGCGACACCACCGAATTGCAGGTAGATTACCTGGAATATGAGATGTCGGACTCTTTACTGGTTCCTTCTTTAATTCACATTAACGCAAGCGCTCCGGGCAAAAAAGCCCATATCGAGTTAAAATTTTCACGTACAAAAGTGAACGAATTCACAGAATTTCCGTTTAAGATTCCCGAAGGTTATGAAAAAATGGAATAAAATAGTAAGCATTCTTCTCTTTCTTGCATTGAGTCTGCAACCTGCCTTTGCGCAAAAAAATTCAGAAAAACTCAAGCAAAAGCAACGCGAACTGGAGGAAAAAATTAAAAACACCAAAGAATTAATCGGCGCTGCCAAAAACAAGCAACGGATTTCTATTGCCGAACTCGCTATTATTAATTCGCAAATCAATTACCGCGAAGAACTCATCAGCAACATTTCTTCGCAGGTACGCCGGCTGAACCAGCAAATTGAAGAAAACAAAAGTGTAATTGAAGCACTGGAAGAAGATTTAGTGCGGATGAAACAACAATATTCTTCGATGGTGTTTTATGCTTACAAGCACCGTAACACCTATCACAAATTATTATTTGTATTTGCAGCCCGCGATTTTAACACGGCTTTTCTTCGCGTAAAATACCTTAAGCAATATGGCGATTCCAGAAAACGCCAGGTAGAAATGATCAAAAACACGCAGGATGAACTAGCCGAAAAAAATCTTGCACTTTCTGACCAAAGGGTTCAAAAAGAATCACTCGTTGGACAACAGGAACAGGAAAAAGAAAATTTTCTGAAGGACAAAGAGCAACAACAACAAGCGCTTTCTGAATTGCAAAAAGAAGAGAAAAAATTAAGAGCCGTGCTCGACGATCAAGAAGAGAAAAAACGTCAGATTGCCCGGCAGATAAAAAAAGCCCTCGAAGAAGAAATCCGTAAACAACAGGAAGAAGAACGTAAACGCAAGGAAGCAGAACGCAAAAAGGCGGAAGGAAATAACACCAGCAACAACAACACAGGTAAAACGAATAAAACAGAACCTACAACGAATAAAAAAACATTCGACGGTGCTACACCCGACAATGATCCGGAGTCGACAAAATTCGAAAACAATAAAGGATCTCTTCCATGGCCGGTGGAAAAAGGTGAGGTGACCGAATATTTCGGAACCAATCCGCACCCAACACTCAAAGGATGCGTTACCAACAACAACGGAATCGATATCGGTACGCCACGAAATGCAAAAGTGAGATCTGTTTTCGAGGGAACCGTTTCCAGTATTCTGGTCATTTCCGGAGCAGGAAAAGTGGTGATTGTTTCCCATGGTTCCTACCGCACAGTGTATGGTAATCTGGCAGAGGTTTCGGTGGTAAAAGGACAAAAAATTAAAACGAAGCAGGAAATCGGCACCCTCTTACCTGGTGATGGAAACGTTTCCGAAGCCCATTTCGAAATCTGGAAGATTACCGAAGAGGATATGCTCAAGCAGAACCCACTGAGCTGGTTATATAAAAATTAAGCCTTTTCGGTTCATATAGGATATTTCCGTATTTTTGGCGGACCAATACATTCATATCATGTATCAACCCATTCTTTTAGGTTCTATCGGCCCATGGCAGGTAATTCTCATCGTAGTTGTTGTTTTACTTCTTTTCGGAGGTAAAAAAATTCCTGAATTGATGAAAGGACTTGGTCAGGGAATCAAGGAATTCAAAGACGCTTCTAAAGGCGAAGACAAAAACACTCCTACCAATACCGGTACAGGAAACTAATTTTTACTTCACCATGTCTTCCAAAGGATTTAACGCAATCCGTAACGATTTACGTTCGGGTAAGTCAACTGCTGTTGCCATTACCGAAAGCTATCTGAAACGTATTGAAGAAAAAAAACATCTCAATGCTTTTATTGAAGTGTTTCGCGAATCTGCATTGGAAAAGGCAAGAGAAGTAGATGCAAAAATCGCCGCCGGCACTGCTGGTAAACTAGCGGGAATGGTGATTGGTTTAAAAGATAACATCTGTTACAAAGGACATAAAGTATCTGCCTCCTCTCATATTTTAGAAGGATTCGAATCGCTTTTCAGCGCAACAGTTACAGAGCGATTACTTCAGGAAGATGCGATTATTATTGGTCGGCTCAACTGCGATGAATTTGCGATGGGTTCTTCCAATGAAACTTCCTATTACGGAAAAGTATTAAATCCGCTCAATGAAAATTGTGTTCCCGGTGGTTCTTCGGGAGGATCTGCCTGTGCGGTTGCTGCCGATTTATGTACAGCATCTCTCGGTTCCGATACCGGAGGATCTATTCGTCAACCTGCTTCCTTCACCGGAACGGTGGGATTAAAACCGACGTACGGACGCGTATCGCGCTACGGATTGCTGGCTTATGCTTCTTCTTTCGATCAGATTGGTCCCATTACCCAAAATGTTGAAGATGCCGCTTTACTGCTCGAAGTAATTGCCGGTGGAGATGAATATGACAGCACGGTTAGTCACCGTGAAGTTCCCGCTTATTCCAATGCATTAAATGCAAACGGAAAAAGCAAAATTGCCTATATCCGCGAATGCCTCGAGAGTGAAGGATTAAATCCCGAAGTAAAATCTTCCGTTGAACAACTGATTGCGCAACTCAAAGCGGATGGTCACACCGTAGAGGCCGTAGATTTTCCATATCTCGATTACCTGGTTCCAACCTATTACGTTCTTACCACAGCAGAAGCCTCCAGTAATCTTGCCCGTTACGACGGGGTACACTACGGTTACCGCAGTGAACGTAGCAGTGATGTGGAAAACACCTATCGTTATTCGCGTACCGAAGGTTTTGGCAAAGAAGTAAAACGCCGGATAATGCTGGGGACATTTGTATTGAGCGCCGGTTATTACGATGCCTATTATACCAAAGCATTAAAAGTTCGTCGCATCATTCGCGAAAAAACACGCGAAATTCTAAAGAGCTACGATTTTATTCTTACGCCAACCACACCGAATGCAGCATTTGAATTCGGACAAAAAAGCAAGGATCCGGTGGAAATGTACCTCGAAGATATTTTCACGGTTCAATCCAACCTCGCCGGTGTTCCTTCCATCAGTATTCCCTGTGGCAAAAACAGCAAAGGAATGCCCTTTGGCCTGCAACTGATGGCCGATGATTTTAAAGAAGCCGAACTGCTTGCTTTCTCTGCTAAACTGGAAAAAGAGCTGGCATAAACGGATTTAGATTTTTCGGTAAATCTTTTAATTCTCTGTAAATCACATTTGTTTGCATTTCCTGTTCACCCTTTACGGGTGATATTTATGACGAAGGGTTATGAACAAGTGTTGATATAATTTCCTATATTCACGTCCCGTAAAAAGGACCTGCAAGGAACTTTTTGCTTCAAAACAGGTAAAACAATTAAAACCGGGTTGTGATGAAAAAGCTATTAGTCCTTTTTGTGGTGTTTGTAGTGTCTGGTTCTGTCCAGGCCGCTGTGGGTGAATCTGGGGACACCTTACGAATCAGAAAAGATGATCCGATCGTTGCGATGATCGATAGTCTGACCACCTTAAAATTTCTCGAGAGCAATAAATTCACGGCTAACAGAAATAACAAATACAATTTTCCTGCCGATTCAGTTCCGCGCTATTCCGAAAGCGTTTATCGCCAGCGCATCAAAAAACTGGATCAGAAAACACCAATGGAGTTTATTTATAACGACAAAGTTCAGGCTTATATCGACCTGTACGCTTTTCGTTACAGAAAGTACTCGCAGGTGATTTTGGGAATGACCGATATCTATTTCCCGATGTTTGAGCAGATGCTCGATAAATACGGAATTCCACATGAACTTAAATATCTTCCGATTGTAGAATCTGCTTTAAATCCCAAAGCTAAATCACCGGCAGGTGCCATGGGATTGTGGCAATTTATGCTGCCTACCGGTAAACTTTTTGGCTTGGAAGTGAATTCCATGATCGATGAACGCTGTGATCCGATTAAAGCAACCGAGGCTGCCTGTAAATATTTGAAATACCTGCATGGTTTGTACAAGGACTGGAATATGGCTTTAGCAGCTTATAATGCAGGTCCGGGTACAGTAAACAACGCTATTCGTCGCTCCGGCGGAAAAACCACTTATTGGGAAATTTACAATTACCTCCCGAAAGAAACGCAAGGATATGTACCTGCATTTATCGGTGTGAATTATGTGTTCAGTTACGCCACCGAACACAATATGTATCCCGTTGAACCACGCATGCGTTATTTTGAATACGATACACTGGTGGTAGAAAAAGAACTGGATATGACCTCCATTTCAGCCATTCTCGGAATCAGCATGGATGAATTGAAATTTTTAAATCCGGTTTACAAAACCAATGTCATTCCCAAAATCGACGGAAAAAAATCATATCTGTATTTACCCAAAGATTTAGTAGGCGATTTTCTTGCCAATGAAGATACCATTTACCGCCATAAGATGCGTCCGGATATGGAGCAGGTAATTGCCTCTCAAAAAATTCACGTAGTGAAAAGCGGCGAATACCTGAGCACCATCGCTAGCAAATACGGTGTTAGTGTTGCAGATATTAAGCGCTGGAATAATTTAAAAAGTAACAGCGTTTCGAAAGGACAACGTCTCGTTCTCCATCCGGGAGATGCCTCTCCTACAGTGACGGAACAGAATAACAATAATATTGCACAGAACAACGTTTCTAGCGAAAAGACCAACGGTAATCCCACCTCTACCAAAACAACTACCGGAACAGGAAGCAAAACTGCACAGACTAAAACCTATGTAGTAAAAAGCGGCGATTCGCTTTGGAACATTGCCAATAAATACGGAGTTAGCGTAGAAGAGATTAAACAGTACAACAATCTCAAAGGAAACGGACTACAAGCCGGTCAGAAACTTAAAATTCCTGTTAAGGGCAATGGCTAAACATCTTTCATTTCTCGCTTTCGTTTTAATTCTTTTTTCTTCCTGCGAATCAGGATCTACTTATAAAATGGCATCGAGCGGACTTTCGGGCGAGCTGATTGTTATTATGGAAGATAATTACTGGAACGGTGCACTGGGTGATACAGCGCGCTGGTACCTGGAAGATGTACAACCCGGTTTACCGCAACAAGAATATTTATTCAACATCGGTCAATACGATCACGACGGTTTTTCAAAAATCGTGAAGGGTCACCGCAACATTATTTTGTTTGAAGTCGGACTTAAATACGACAGCTCAAAAACAGAATATCTAAAAGACATCTGGGCATCGGATCAGATTGTGGTAAAAATAACTGCAGAAACACCAGAACTGGCCGCTGCAGAATTCAGTAAAGAATCATCCCGCATCATTTCATTGTTCAACACCACCGAACGCGATCGAATGATTGCACGTCATAAATCGGACAATTCAACTTCCATATCCGATCAGTTGCTAAAAAAACACAATCTATCACTGGTATTACCCGGCGATTGCCGACTTGCCGAAGATCATGGAGATTTTATTTGGATAACGCGCGACAGAATAAAATATGTAAACGGCGAAGCACATGATGTGGACGAAGGAATTTTCATTTATTCCTATCCGTATACCGACGACAGTACCTTTACGCTTTCTTACCTCATTGCCAAGCGCGACTCCATGTGCAAAGCCTATGTTCCGGGTCCGAGCGACGGATCGTACATGGGTACGGAAACGGACAGCACCTATTACCCGAAATTATTTGCCTCTTCGCTCAACGGAAAATACGCTGCAGAAATTCGCGGTTTGTATAAAACGGTGAACGATTATTATGGAGGTCCCTTTATTTCGCTGAGCACGTTTGATGAAAAAAGAAACCGCATTGTAACGGTAGATTGTTTTGTATTTGCTCCTAAATTTCACAAACGCGAATACCTGAGAGAAATGGAAGCGGTTTGTTATTCGCTCAGTTTTCCCTGATGCACATTATTGACGTCATTCTTCTTATTCCCATTTTAATTGGAGCCTGGCTGGGTTTTCGCAATGGATTTATTTTAAGTTTAACCACGCTTATCGCTTTTGCATTGGCTACCTACGCAGGCATTTGGTTTAGCGATCTGGTTTCAGGGTTTATTATTTCCATTAGCAAGAGCAATAGCGAATACATTCCGCTGATTTCATTTTCTGTTTGTTTTATTGCTATTTGTGCATTGGTATTTTTTATCGGCAAATGGATGTCGCGCCTCGCAAAAATTGTTTTACTGGGCTCCATCGATAAACTGGCGGGCGGATTTTTCGGATTAGCTCAATTCACGTTAATTACTGCTGTAGTATTTTCCATTCTGGATGCCTATGTATATCGTAGCAGCGGAAAAGAACCGGAGTGGCGCAGCAAATCGGTGCTGTATTCTCCCCTCACCCATTTAAATGCGCTGGTTTGGCCCGGAATGGAAGAACAAATTTCATTGATCTATTCCATTCAGGAAATTCAATCTGAAACGGAAAAAACAGAAGAATAAAAAAAGCCGCTTTATGAACGGCTTTTCTTTTTTTGTTGAATGTTATTATTTCTTTTTCACTTTATCGCTCACCACCATCTCGCCAAACTTTTCATAGTTGACCAACCAGGCGGCGGCATTTTTAACATATCGTCCTGTACCGGCAGTATCCCAGTTTACATAGAGACGGGTAAATCCTCCGTCAAGAATTAATCGTTTTCCGTCTTTTTCATATACAGCAGAAACCACATTTCCGTCGCTCGACCAGATGAGGGGAGTCAACACATTTTTATTATCGTGAATTTTAGAAATGGTAATTCCTTCGTAAACGTATTCGAGTCCCGTAGTAATTAAATGATCGCGTTGCAAACCGGAAACACTTTTTTCGTCTTTTAAGGTCACCACCGTATTACCCATGTAATAACCTTCCATGTTTGCACCAATTAAATAATTGGAAAGGAAATCGGCATCGGCATGATAAGGGTCATTATCGCCCCAGATGTAAACACCGTGACCGGCATCCCAAAATTCCTTAATCACTTTGGCATGTTCTTCATTGAGCGTTTGCGAAGTGGAAGAAATAACCCAAAGTTGACACGCCTTTCCTAATGCTTCTTTTAATTCTTTTGGAGAAGGCGGAACATTTAAATAACGATACACCGAAAATCCTTTTTCCTGTAGCGCTGCTTTTGGTAAACTAAAATCGAATCCCTCGCCGGTGTACAAATGCAATACAACGATGGTTTGACCATCAAATGCACCGTCGACGGCTAAATCGTATTGGTTGCCATTGGCATTTCCGAAATTATCGGATTTTACTTTTTGCTCTACTTC
>JAIBBF010000082.1 GCA_019694795.1 Flavobacteriales bacterium
TGCAGGAATTAAACCGGATTTGTCCCGATAAACTGAAAGTCCCAAGCGGATCTGAAATTAAACTTCAGTATCAGGCTGATGGATCCTATCCCATCCTTGCCGTTCGGTTGCAGGAATGTTTTGGTTTAAGTGATACCCCAACAGTTAACCAAGGGAAAAAAGAAGTGCTTATGCATTTATTGTCGCCCGGATATAAACCGGTACAAATTACCAGAGACCTTCGTTCGTTTTGGAACAACACGTATCAGGAAATCAGAAAAGAATTGAGGATTCGGTATCCAAGGCACTCCTGGCCGGAAGATCCATGGACAGCCGAGGCTATTCGGGGGGCAAAAAAAAGGAATCAATCATAAGTTGTTTACCCTATTTTTAGGTGATTTTGTATCTAAACGACATAGAATGCATTATGTCTTTGTATTTTCATTCAGAAATCTCTTTTTATGGTTATGAATAGCATAAAACAAGTGTATCGACTAACATTACTAATGTTATCTGCACTGCAATTATCTACTGGATTTGCACAAAACAATAATAGTGACTCCATCCCTTCTGTCCATGGAATAAGGATTGAAAAAAACAAAGTTTATCCAACCTATACAATAGAAAATCAATCTGCAAAAGCCAGTCGTGAATTGATTAAGGCTAGCATTTTTATTAGTCCATACGAAAAAAAAGAATTACTTCGGATAGATGGACATTGGTATCAAGAAGATGAAAAAATTCCCGGGAATTGGAGATCATTAGATACCACCACTCTAAAAAGTTACCTCGGCATGTATGCTCAGTTGGAAAAAACTTCCATTCTGGGAAAATATTTAGTTCACTCCTCATACAGCGCAGAGGAAAGTGCTGCATTCCCAATTCAAGTAATCACTCCTGAAGGTGATATTTTGGATTCGTTGGATCTAAATGGAAATCCCGTTTATCCACCCAATTACCCCTCAGAGAAAAAGTTTTTTATTTATCATCTGAGTAAAAAAAAGCTACTGAATGTCCCCGATAATTTTTCCTATTACAGAGTATGCGGTAAACAATTGCTATGTTATCGCTCAGAAAGCCGATTAAATGATCAATTACGTTTTAGCTTAATTGATCCGGAGAAAGAGGAAGTTGTTTTTGCTGACAAAAAAATAACCGATTTCATGCGTGATCCTTCCTTGTTGCAAAAGATTCCTGGAATGGAGGACGCCGTAATCCTGGATACGAATGTACAGTGTCTATTTACTGACTATTGCGAATCGGCCATCATCAGAAAAAAAGATAAAGTAGGTGTGTTTAATTTTTTAAGCTGGGAATGGAAAGCCGAACCCATTTACGATTTTCTATATGAAATCGATTATGATCATATTTTGGCCGTAAAAAACAAAAAAGCAGGGATGATCAATTCATTCTTTGAAGAAATAATGCCCTTTGACTACGATAGTTTGCATTTAATGTCTTCTTCCCGTTTAGAAAACAATCATTGGCTTGCTCAAACGAATAAAGGGAATTTAACCTATTTATTCAGCAATAAAAGATGGAAAAAAAGTCCATATAATTTACCCGACTATACCTACGGAAAAAAGGAAGAAATGTTTGTACGCATTGTCAACAATCAAATTTACCTGCAACGTTACCGCGAAAAAATATATGACCCCGTTCCTGATGGATTTAACCTGGTGGAGGAAAATGGAACGGCCTATATGCTGGATCCGGATGAAATTCGTTTTAATGTTTCATTTACACCTGAGATTTCGAAAAGTTTAGTTTATGATATGAATACCGGAAGAATCAGACTTCATTCTTTGAATCAAAATTCCATTATGCAGTATAAGGGGAAAATCCTATTATATAAAAGCACCGAGAAGAAAGACACTTTGTTTACGCTTGTTGAACAAGACGGACTTCAAAACAATTATCCGGAAGCCAATCAGAATTTTTGGGGAAAGTTGTTGAACGAAAACATTCTCGGAATAAACCTTATCACTCCGGAGACTTACCTGATTAAAACAAATTCAGGAACTGGAATTTTCTCTTTAAAGCAGGGCAGATGGCTTATTGAAAATCTATATGACACCATTTTCTTTTACCCCAATACAAATTTGCTTTTCCCCATCAAAAACAATTTAGCCGGTGCATTCTTATTGAACGGCGAAAAAATTGCAGATGTAGCTTATACAAGTTTCAAAACTTCGCAGGATGGAAGATATATTATTGTAAACAACAGTTTTGCTTTTGAAAACAGTTCAATGCTTACACATGCTGCATTAATAAATTTGACTTCAGTAAGCATCAATCAGGATGAAAACTTTTCCCCGGGAAATGATTTTTTCAGTTTGAGCGTCATTGGTAAAACCTGGTTTTTTAATCATGGCTTTCAAATAAAGTGGCCCTTTGTGTATTACGACGAGTTTGGTGAAATCTATGAAATAGAAAACATTGCTGACTATCAAAAAATCACCCATTCTACTATCAGCTCGCAGCTACATATATGGATGAACTCAGAAGAAATAAAAAAACCGGAGCTCTTTCGAATTGATGTTGCAGGCGATTATATCATAAACACCGATGTAAACGGCAAACAAAATCTTTATGATAAAAATCTAAATCTCTTATCAGAAGACATCTACCGCTATGCCATGTACTCCATTCCGGGCTTCATGCTAGTGCAAAAGAAAAAACCGGCAGCATATGTATACGATAACATGGAGCTGGCAGAAGACATCTATGTGGAAGAAGAATATTCGATGTTTACCATCCCCGAATCTCAGCTATACTTTAATGGTAAACCCTATCAGTTACCTGATGAATTCCTGCCGGTATATGCCCTCTATGGAAATTGGTTGTTAGGATATAAAATTGAAAATGAAAACGGCGTAAAATCAGTAAAACTAAAAGCATTCTTTATCGATCATGAGGGGAAATCAAAAATCACTGCAACGTTACATCATTTCAGAGATGAACTTTATTCTACGGAAGATCAACAATGCATCAGTGTTCCTTGGAGTATCGACAGTAACCGGGTGGAATATATCAACATGCAAAAGGGGACCATTACCAAAAAAGAATTGGAATATAATGTTCCTCAATTAACCACTTATTATAAAAACGGATCCAGCTATATATACCCCTTCTTTTATATCGAAGGCAATGATCGTATGGAAGTGTTTCATTTAAACGGTGAAAAAATTGCTGACTACTCACGAGACTCTTCGTACATCAAACATATGAGCGATCAAAGTCTAATGGTGTATTCCCCGCAACAATCCATTTTATTTTCTGCCAATGCCCCGGAAATCATTATTAACGGAAAACAACACTTCGAAAAAATAGAAAATCAGATTTTCATCACAGAAAACAACGGAGGTGTTTTTAGTTTAAAAGATTTAAACGGGACTGAAAAATTAAGAATCAATCCCATACCAGAAGGCACGTATTCCATTATTCCATCCGAAGAAGCAGACGATGAATGGATGGTTAGAAATAATTCCAATTTCTCTTATTACATCTTGCATTATAATAACGGAAAATGGACATCCAACGGAATACTGGTCGACTCATCCTCCGTTTTAAGTTTAAATGGATTAATGTACCGTATACAATACAGTAAAAACACAACCTTACTCTGTTCTCCATACGATGAAGTATTATTTAAAATTCCATTCATCGCTGAATTTAATACCATACCTAATTTCGATGATTATCTCTTATATAGGTTAAAAGGATCGGCAAACAATTATTCCGTTTACCATTGTTACAATAAACAATCCTTACTCTGGGAATGGCCTGCTCAAAGCTGGCAATTAAACTATGAAAATGACCCGGAATTAAACGCGGTATTTGTTGGTAGTCCAAAGGGAACAAGCAGCGAAATTCTGCGTGTTAAAGAGAAAAATTCACAACTGGAAATAAATAAAGAAGCTATTCCCTTTACATTGTATGATAATGGCGTGCTTTATAATTCATTTTTAGGTTATTGCAACGATAAAAAATGTCTTGTTGAATTTGATCTTAATGGTAAAATCATAGAACAACTTAACTATTCAAAATCAATCGTCAACCCGGAAGAAAACCTGATGCTGGTAGAAAGAGCTTCCGATAAAAAAACGATTGTCATTAGAAATTCAGATATAAAATTTCAGGAAGCTGATTTCGAACTGCCGGATTCGGCCGCTTATATTTCACGCTACGATTCCGGTGCAATAATAATAGTTAAGAATGGCAAAACAGGTGTTTTTGATTTGGTGACCGGACTTTACGCTAAACCCCTGTTTAATCAAATTTCATATCCGATATTAGCCTCAGGATTTGCATTGGCAGATGATAAACTGCTTGACTTAAAAACAGGAAACACTTTTTTGGGAAAAGCATATAGCAACTTCAGCATTGTTCAGGATAGTTTCCTGTTCTGTAAAAAACAAAATGAGGGATTCGTAAAGTTTGATCTATTACGTGATCCGCAATTTAATCTGGTAAATGAAACACACGTTCCCTATTATCCGGTTTCTCTTGTTCATCCGGAATTCAATGAATTAGCTTTTGCGGAAGACAGCAGCGGGAAAATCGGAGTGGCAAATCTTAAGCAGAACAAATGGCTGGTTAAAGCAGAGAACACGAATCTTCAAAATATCTATCATGCTTCTTTCATTGGTTATGCCGGTGAAACTTCAGATAAATATGTGATTTACGATCAACAAGGGAACAAAATGTTCGGGGGACAATCCTTCGATATGATCACAACCGAATCGGACGATTACAATAACGAACTGTACTTTGTAATCAAGAAAAATGAAAAATACAGCTTAACTGATAAAAAAGGAAAAACGCTGATTCCATTCAGTGATAAATCACCATCTCTTTTTAATTATTCTCCTTTATGTCTGTGCTATAAAATGGTAAACGTTAAGGGGCAAGATCTTGACTTTTACGAAATAAGAAACATCAAAACGGGAGAAGTTCTCTTTCCATTTCAACAATTAACCATTGAACTGGTAACCGACGATCCTGATAACCACAAAGCAAAAATCACCAATTCAAAAGGAGAGGAGTTTTTAATTGATTTAAAAAATCCGAAGGGAGTTAAAAAACAATAAGGATTACAAACCTAAAAGCTGCATTACATAGCGCGTACTAAACCAATCCTTATCCACCGAAAACAAACCGGTTTTACCTCCCTGTAAAGGACCATTTCCCGGATCAATGGGTAATACATGTCCCAGATCTTTCATGTATATGCAGGAAATCAAGGTGTCCTTTTCCTTCAGGTAAAACTCCCTGTGCAATTCGATTTTTCCATAACGAACGGTATCCTTTAAAGAAGAAGAATATTCGATTTGCTGCAGTGCAGAAAATTGAGTGCTTAGTTCATAGGAATACTGAATATTGACCACCTTATCCTTTTCACCATGAAGGATAACTAATTTTGGCCATGGACCATGATATTCCGGATTAATCTGCTGAATCTTTTGGCGCCATTCGTCAGTTGTAAAATGGTGTTTTTGTCCCAAATCCCGCAAACTTACCGAACCAACATATGGACCACCTGCGCTAATAGCAGCAGCGCGAACATCCATCGGGTAATTGGCTGCATAAGCTACCGACATAAATGCTCCGGCTGAAAGTCCGTGAAAATAAACCTGACGCGGATTAATTTTTCTATAACTAAAAACATAGTTGATCATGTTTTTAATCGATAGCAATTCACCTTTATCTTTTTGATTATCGGAATCGAGAAACCAGTTAAAACAACGGGTGGTATTATTGAGTAGTTTTTGTTCCGGACACAACACATAAAAGCCTTTTTCTTTAGCCAGTTTATCCCAGCCACTTTCATAAAGAATGGTAGTTGCATCCTGATTGCATCCATGGAGCAGAACTAATAAAGGACGATCAATTGTATCACCTTTAGGAATTGGATCAAATAAAAAAGCTTTAAGATTTCCGGGATTATCTCCGAAATTTTTTATCTCCTGTAATTGTCCATGGCTAGTGGAACATACCAGAACTAAAACAACAGCTAAAATCCAATTCTGCATTAATCACCAAATTCGGTTTGTTCAAAAAAGGCA
Organism: Flavobacteriales bacterium; assembly: GCA_019694795.1. Lineage (NCBI taxonomy): Bacteria > Pseudomonadati > Bacteroidota > Flavobacteriia > Flavobacteriales > Flavobacteriales bacterium. Next base: position 6,048 of record JAIBBF010000082.1, read on the forward strand.
ATCAGAGAGTCCATGTAACTTTCATCCCAACCCTGCGCAAAATCTTTATAATCATCTGCGGGAATATTGGTGTGACGAAGCTCGAGTGATGTGCCGCGTTTATCCGGATGTAATTTGATGGTTACTATGGAAGGTTCTCCTTCTTCACCAAAATACCATTGCTGAACAATCTTTTTGCCCTCTTCAAATTCAATGTTTTTGCCAACAATGCTTCCTTCCCAAAGAGAAAATTCCGAACCGGGTTCGGTCGACATTTCCGCTTTTTCACCGGTCCATATTTCAAGGGTAAATGGATTGGTTAATGCATTGTAAACATCCTCGGGCGATGCCGGAATGATGTAGTATTTTTTAAAGTCAGGCATGATATTTTTTTATATAAAAACGATAAGGTAAAGAAGCAAAACGAGGATCTATTTTACGGGTTAAATTAAAGCGCTCGGAAAACTGAATTTCTTCGGCGGGAAAATCGGTCCATTCCATTTTAAGATTTTTAGCCAGGTCGTTATTGCATAACCGCAGCAACTGTTCTTTGGTGTCCCACGGACCATCCGAAACTTCGCCTTTACCTTCCACGGGAATGATGCCGCGAATCAAAATCGCTCTAAATCGCGTTGGCTCTCCAAAGGTAAACTCCATTCCGGGTCCATGCAAAAACCAATGTCCCGCTTTACTCTGTATATCTCCTGCTTTTTTTCCTTCTGCACCAAAGGTGAAAGGATCAAAATGACCTTCCTGTGAAATATACAATTCAGCATCCGTAATTCTGAATTTGTTCTTAAAACAGACCAATTGCGAATGATTTAAAACGAGATCGGCTAACTGAAATAAAAACGAATCTTCGGGAATGCCCTTTCCATACTTGGCAACCAACGGAACCTCGCGGCACAAATCCAGATAATGTTGAATAGCATCCATTCCTCAAAAATAAGAAAAGCAACGTCCAAGCCCTACATAAATGAAAAGTATTTAACTATTTTTGAATTATGTCGAACTATTGGATTGGCCTTTTTCTCCTGCTGCAAAATATTGCTGTTGCTCAATTCAATTTTCACTATTCCATTACGGAAGAAGATGGTCTCCCCAGTTCAGAAGTTTACCAGATTATTCAGGACCAGAAAGGTTATATGTGGATCGGATGCGATGGGGGTTTGTTCCGGTATGATGGCGCCCGCTTTAAACCCTACCGTACCGAAAAACAAAACAGCAATAGCTTGTCCAGTTTGTTCATCGACAACTCCGGGAATTTGTGGTGCAAAAATTTTTCGGGGCAAATCCTTTGCCTTAAAACCGATACACTACACCTAATTTCAGATTTCTCTTCCGACAAAGAAATTTATATAACATGTTATGACGGAGAAAACGGATTCTGGAAAATGACCAGCTTTAGATTGCAGCATTATGATTCATTGGGAAAAATAATACTCGACATTCCAATGGAACAAAATGAAAACAATCCTGTCTACGGATCAGAAATGATTAAATGGAGAGATCGCTTATGGGTTGATATTCCAAGAACAGGTCTTTGGGATATTAATCCTTCCGAAAAAAAAATTCAAAAAGTGAAGGGAGATTCCAGTGCCACCCTTAGCTATAAAGAGCATAGACTGTTCGTTTGGAAAGAAAAATTATATCTTCTAAGAAGTGAAGTACTGCCTAGCATCGAAAACCGGATTTACGAAATCAACCCGGACAACGGTGAAATGAAACAGGTATACCGCTTTATTAATCCCACCCAGGTAAGGAATTACATGTTTTATGAGGACAATGAACATCGCTTATGGACCGCCACTTCAGTTGGTTCTTTTTGCTTGTACGATATCGTTGTATTTACATATCCATTCCATACCTGTTTTTTTGGAACTAAAATCACCTCGGTGATAAGAGACCGCGAAGGAAATTTCTGGTTTACGGGACTCAACTCAGGCATACATGTAATACCTGATTTACGGATTACACGACCTCATTTGGAGGACAATTATAAAAGCGATAAGGAATTGCGTCTGGTTAAAAAGCTATCCTCCGGAAAAATATTGTTTGGAGCCTATTATGGTACGGTGGGAATTGCATATCCGGAAAAAAACATGATTGAATCATTGGATGAAATCAATAACATTTCCGGAATAACCGTAAAAGATGCGGAAGAATACAAAGGCAAAATATATATTTCAAGAGGACGACTTTTTATTTATGATACGTTGACAAAAAAAGCTGGATTCCCATTAAATTATTCAAATGCCAGAAGTCTTACCATTTTAAACGATACCATGTTTATGGTTAGTCCAACCCATTTTACAAAGGTCAGCATCAACGATCTGAAAGAAGGTGAGGAGTTTCCGGGAAGTCACATTTTAGAGTTAGGCGGAAGAGATTTGATACACGATGACAAAGGTGTTTATTGCGCATTAAACAATGGATTAATTTATTATTTCAACGGTTCAACTAACTATTTAGTTGATGAAAACAAGCAAGAAATTTTTACGGGACATTTATGCAAAGCAAACGGATATGTCTGGTGTGCAAGTGGCGACGATGGAATAATTCAATTAAAAGATGGCCGCTTTGTATCCAGAAAATACCGGGATGTATTTAATGCATCCAACACCATCCGCTCCATGTACGGAGAAAACCAGGAAATCTGGATTTCGACCGGTAGCTATTTGTACCGTTACGATTTA
>JAIBBF010000083.1 GCA_019694795.1 Flavobacteriales bacterium
AAATGACGGCATCCAAATGCATTTTATGTTCTGAATTGATTAAATTGGTTATTGGAAATCAAGTCTGAATAGTGAAAAAACTCATCCTATACCTCTGTTTTTGTTTCATCATTCCTGTTGGCCATGCGCAGATATATTTTAACCGGGATATTGATCACTTTTCGGCGCCCTGGGAAAGTGGAATTGGTATTGTGAGTGACTCCGGAAATTATTTTATCAATTACATGGTGTACGGTCACGGAGCTACCAATGGGTATGGATTGATGAAATTAGACAGTTTTGGAAATACCTTATTTGACCGATTTTATCCACTGAATGGTTATCGGGCGTTTAGTGGTCTATCCGGATGTTTTATTCGCACAGTAGGTGGTAATTTAGTGGGATGCGGAGATCTCACCGATACGATTACCGGTGAATCATTTGGTTATATTTATGGCTACAATCATCAAGGCGATACCTTGTTTACTCGTTTGATAAGCGATTCCATAACGCTTTATAATATCGCGCCTACCAGCGATTCCGGATTTATTTGTACCGGGGTTCAATTAGTAGGAAATGAAAATATTGTTGCCATAAAGTATGATCGTTATGGAAATTTAGAATGGAGTAACCATTATGGAGGCACTACTGTTCAAATTGCAGCAACAGTTAAGGAACTTTCCACCGGAAGTTTTCTGATTAGCGGAACAGGATATGGTATTTGTGGTACAAAACAACATTTGGTCATAAAAATTTCATCTCAGGGTGCCTTCATCTGGCAAAAATGTTATCCGGCCGCTTTTCCTGAAGGAGGAATTGGGCTCTCCGATGAATTACCGGATGGAAACTTTTTAATTAGTGGAGCCAGAAACTATTCGAATTTTGATTACAGACCTTACCTGGCAAAAATTGATTCTCTGGATGGTACCATCATTTGGGAAAAAGTATATGCTGACCCTTCGGATGGTTCTGGTAGTTTTGGCCCTATGCTTATAAGTGATGATAATTCAATTATTAGTGTTGTTGGTCATTTTTATGATCTTTCCATTTATAAACTAACTCCAAGTGGCGACAGTATTTGGAGAAGGGATGGAATATCACCGTCTCAACAAGCAGCTGGGTATTTTTGGTCGATGACTTTAGTTAACGGAAATGAATTAGTTGGAACCGGTCAGACCGAGCCTTTTTTAGGAATCAGAAACGTCTGGGTTATGAAATTTGATCAGCATGGTTGCGATACCATTTGCTGGCCACCCGGTCCCATGGGAGGACTAGAATTTAATGTGGCGGATTCGATAACAAGTGGTATAACTGACCGGGACAATGATTATCCCATTAAAGCATTTCCAAATCCGGCAGATGATCAACTCTGGATTGAACTCCCTCCCGATTTATTAAGCGCTATCGTTAGCCTGGAAATTTATAGCCTGGATGGAGCAAAAAAATACTCGGAAAAATTGCCCGCATCCCATTTAAAATTCCCTGTTTCGCTAAGCGGATTAACAAATGGAATCTATTTTCTGAAAATTTCAGACAGCAGCAAAACTTATTATTATAAAAAATTAGTAGTGATGCATTAGGGGATTATTCAATTATTTATTCATTTCTATTCATGCCAATTTTCCTAAATCCACTGCTTTTCATCATTCTTCCTTTTTTTGCTTTCTTTTTTTCACCATTGGTGAAATTGAATGATTAGATTTGCAGCATCATGCAAGGAAAAGTTGCTGTATTTATCATACTTGCCTCAGGAATCGCACTTTTAATGGGTGCATTGGTTTCCTGGTCGCCATTAATGGAAAGTGAGCGCTTATCGTTTTTAAAGCGAAAGTTTGGTGCCAGAGGTTTACAATTAACGCTTATTTTAATTTCCCTGCTTATTTTATCGCTGGGTGTGTATTTATTCAACAGTGGAAAACTGGAACAACATCCACGTAAAGAAGATGTGATTTTTCAATTTTAATGAAACACGGTTATTGTCATATTCCCCTCGCCCCTCTTCGATTGGATCCTTCGGACCGAAGTGAAATGGTTTCTCAGGTTTTGTTCGGGGAATGTTTTGAAATTATTGAACGAGCAGAAAAGTGGAGTCGCATTAAACTGGCGAATGACGGCTATGAAGGTTGGCTCGACAATAAGCAATATGAATATTTGTTTGCGGATCAGTTCGACTTTTTAAAATCTAAACCCGGATTAAAAGTGGCCGAACATTTTGCACGAATGCAAAGTAATGGTCAAACCATGTACCTGCCCTTTGGATCTTCTTTACCTTATTTTGATAAAGGCAGTTTTAAAATCGGTAAAAACGAATTTGAATACCTTGGTAAATATTCGCCTTTATCATCACCCGGTGATGCCGCCATTGGTTTTTTAAACGCTCCATATTTATGGGGTGGCAAATCAATTCTGGGAATCGATTGTTCCGGTCTTACACAATGCGTTTTTTCAGTTTTAAATATTCAACTTCCGCGGGATGCCTATCAGCAAGCCGAGCTTGGAGATACGATTAATTTTGTGGAAGAATGCAAGGAAGGAGATCTGGCCTTTTTTGATAATGCCGAAGGGAGAATCATTCATGTAGGCATGCTTCTTTCTGATTCACGAATTATTCATGCCTCCGGTAAAGTGCGCATTGATAAACTGGACCATGAAGGGATTTACAATGAGGATAGCAAATCTTATTCGCACAAGCTGCGTATTATAAAACGCATTATCTGACGAATTGACATTTCTCCTGTTCCGGGAGCGCCAATTTTTCTTCTTTTTCTTTAGAAACGAGTCAAAATTTCAGTCTTTTCTCCCGCTTTTGCCTTTGGTTTATACTTTGAGGCGGATAAGAAAAACGAATACAATGGACTTTAGTAAATTCACCATTAAATCGCAGGAAGCGGTTCAGCAGGCCCAACAATTGGCAATGGAGAACCAAAACCAGCAGATTGAAGTTGGACATTTGTTAAAAGGAATTTTGAATGTTGACGAGAATGTTACGCCTTACATTTTAAAAAAGCTGAATGCAAATACCAATGTAATGAGCCAGGCGCTCGACCGCATTATTTCGGGATATCCGAAAGTGAGTGGCGGACAGGAATATTTATCGCGCAATGCGAATCAAGCCTTGCAAAAAGCATTTGGTTTTCTGAAAGAATTTGGCGACGAGTTTGTGTCGATTGAACATTTGCTCCTCGGAATTCTCTCAGTGAGCGATAATGCTTCGCAATTGCTTAAAGATGCAGGCGTAAATGAAAAAGACCTGAAAACTGCCATTAAAGAATTAAGAAAAGGAAGTAAGGTTACTTCTGCTTCACAAGAGGAAACCTACAATTCCCTGAATAAGTTCGCAAAGAATCTGAATGATCTGGCATCGAAAGGCAAACTCGATCCGGTGATTGGTCGCGACGAAGAGATTCGCCGTGTTTTGCAGATTCTTTCGCGCAGAACAAAAAATAATCCGATTCTGATTGGTGAACCGGGTGTGGGTAAAACAGCAATTGCCGAAGGGTTGGCCCATCGTATTGTAAATGGAGATGTTCCCGAAAACCTGAAATCGAAACAAATTTATTCGCTGGATATGGGCGCGCTTGTTGCAGGTGCCAAATACAAAGGTGAGTTTGAGGAACGATTAAAATCCGTTGTAAAAGAAGTGATTTCTGCCGAAGGAGAAATTGTTTTATTCATTGATGAAATTCACACGCTGGTAGGTGCCGGAGGTGGTGAAGGCGCAATGGATGCTGCCAATATTTTAAAACCCGCTTTAGCCCGCGGAGAACTGAGAGCCATTGGTGCAACTACGCTGAATGAATATCAAAAATATTTTGAAAAAGATAAAGCACTTGAGCGTCGTTTTCAGAAAGTTTTGGTGGATGAACCTTCTTCTGAAGATGCCATTTCTATTCTGCGTGGTATTAAAGATAAATACGAAAACCATCACAAGGTGCTCATAAAAGATGAAGCGATTATTTCTGCCGTAGAATTATCGCAACGTTATATTACCGACCGTTTTTTACCGGATAAAGCGATTGACCTGATTGATGAAGCAGCTTCTAAGCTTCGTATGGAAATTAATTCCAAACCCGAAGAACTGGATGAACTGGATCGCAGAATTATGCAGCTGGAAATTGAACGTGAAGCCATCAAACGTGAAAACGATACCAAAAAACTGGAACAACTTCAATCTGAGCTGGCCAATCTGAATGAACAACGCAATGCCTTTATGGCAAAATGGAAAGCAGAAAAAGATGTGGTGGATTCGATTCAGCATATGAAGGAAGAAATTGAATCGCTGAAACTACAGGCTGAACAAGCTGAGCGTAATGGCGATTATGGAAAAGTGGCCGAAATCCGATACGGGAGATTGCAGGAAAGTGAGCGCAAACTCGAAGAACAGAAAAAAGCGCTGGCCGAAATGCAAACGAAATCGAAAATGATTAAGGAGGAAGTCACCAGTGAAGAAATTGCTGAAGTGGTGAGTAAATGGACCGGCATTCCCGTAAATAAAATGCTGGAAAGTGAAAAAGAAAAATTACTTCGCCTCGAAGATGAATTGCATAAGCGGGTTGTTGGACAAGAAGAAGCCATTGTTGCCGTTGCCGATGCCGTTAGAAGGAGTCGCGCCGGATTGCAGGACCAGAAGCGTCCGATTGGTTCGTTTATTTTTCTTGGTACCACCGGTGTTGGTAAAACCGAATTGGCAAAAGCACTCAGCGAATTTTTATTCAACGATGAAAATTCCATGACCCGAATCGACATGAGCGAATATCAGGAGCGACACAGTGTTTCCCGTTTAGTGGGAGCTCCTCCGGGCTATGTGGGTTATGATGAAGGCGGACAATTAACCGAAGCTGTTCGCAGAAAACCTTACAGCGTAGTGTTGCTTGATGAAATTGAAAAAGCACATCCGGATGTATTCAACATTTTGTTGCAGGTGCTGGACGACGGACGTTTAACCGACAATAAAGGTCGTGTGGTGAATTTTAAAAACACCATCATCATTATGACTTCCAACATCGGATCGCACATTATTCAGGAGAATTTTGAAAAAATGAGCAAAAAAGATCCGGAAGAAGTGGCTGAGATTACCAAAAACGAAGTGTTCGAATTACTCAAACAAAGTGTTCGTCCCGAGTTTTTGAATCGTATCGACGAGATCATCATGTTTAAACCGCTGGATAAAAAAGAAGTGAAGAACATTGTAAAACTTCAACTCCATCAGTTGGCTGTAACTCTAAAGAAAAACGATATTCTGCTCCACATTACATCTGAAGCAGTGGATATGATTTCAACTCTAGGTTTCGATCCGCAATTTGGTGCTCGTCCGGTAAAACGGGTGATTCAAAAACAAGTTCTCAATGAACTTTCAAAAAATCTCCTTGCGGGGAAAGTGAGTCGCGATGAAGTTATCGTTATGGATGCCATCGACGGAAAAGTAGTGTTTCGTCGTCCCATTAAAAAAGAGGAAGAAATTCCACTCAACGCATAAACAATGCAAGCAGGCGTTTTCCGGTTGGTTTTGGTTTGTGGATTACCGGACAAAGCCCGGGCGGGGTCGAAATGATCCCGCCTTTTTTATGAACGGTGTTTTCGTCCGAGTTTTAGATCGAGAATAATGCTTTTGATTTCCTGTCCCGCAATGCGGTATTCTTCTTTTTCGAAGAGCAGGTACAGCATTAAAAAATCTTCTGCCGCTCCCACCAGATCAAATGCTTTTTCGCGTGCTTTTGCCCGTGCCAGTAAATTTTCTTCGGAATAACTTTCCTTCAGTTTTAATTCAGCGAGTCCGATTTCCGTATGCATTCTCCGCTTAAAATTCAAGAGGTATTTCTCCAGCAATTTAGCGTTGGTGTCGCCCTTTACCTTGTCATTGTAGCTTTGCAAATACATCTGCGCTTCCGGAAATTTTCCGAGTAGCATGCAGACATAACTTAATTTTAAGGTGATGGTTTTTTCCTTCGGAATGATGGCCAGACATTCTTCATAATCCTTTAGTGCTTCATCATCCATTTCGAGCAGTAAATACACATCTGCCCGTTCTGCAATGGCCTGGTGGAGGGAATGTTTTTCGTTGATGGTTTGATTATAATCGGCCAGTGCTTTTTCCAATTCGCCATGTTCAATAAAAAATCGTGCTCGTGCCAAAAAATGTTCGGCGGTTGGTTCTTCCATCAGGGCTTCTTCCAATACCAGGAGATTTTTTTTCGAAAGCGGATCTTTCAACTCCTTTTTTCCCGGCCATAGCGATTTGGTCCAGCTCCATCCAAATAGTCCGGTGCGCAAATGATCGGGAATAACAAATTTCTCCACCTTCAAATTTACGATTTATCAGAGTGCAGCAGGCGATTAGTCCGGTAAAATTCTGTTGTTTGTTTTTAAATGTTCCTCTCTCCTGCAGTACTTCAGGCAATTGAATTGGCATTTTTCTCCCATCCTGTTCCTCTGTTTATGCAAGGGATGATTTCCTATCTTTGAGAAAACAAAAACCATGAGCTTAAAAGGAAAAACAGTCATCATCAGCGGCGGGAGTCGTGGTATTGGCAAGGCCATTGCATTGAAGTTAGCATCACAAGGTGCCAATATTGCCATAGCGGCCAAAACAGCGGAGCCTCATCCGAAACTGGAAGGAACTATTTTTTCGGCCGTGGAAGATATTATTAAAGCCGGAGGAAATGGACTCGCCATTCAATGCGACGTGCGGGAAGATGAGCAGGTTGAAAATGCCATTGCAAAAACAGTGGAAACATTCGGCGGAATCGATATCGTGATCAATAATGCATCTGCCATTAATCTTTCGCCCTCTTCTACGCTACAAATGAAGTCCTACGATTTAATGATGGACATTAATGTGCGGGGCACTTATTTACTTACCAAATCGGCCTTACCTCATTTAAAGCAATCGTCGCACGCACACATTCTCACTTTATCTCCGCCATTAAATCTGGATCCGAAATGGTTTTCGCGGCACATGGCGTATACGATGGCCAAATACGGAATGAGCATGGCGGCTCTTGGATTTAGTCAGGAATACAAAAAATTCAATATCGCATCCAATGCTTTATGGCCAAGAACAACCATTGCCACAGCTGCCATACAGAATATTGTTGGTGGTGAAGAAATGATGAAAATTTCGCGCAAACCTGAAATCATGGCCGATGCTGCATTGGAAATTTTAAAACGAAATCCGCAAACATGCAACGGTAATTTCTTTATTGATGAAGAAGTATTGCGCGAATCCGGTATCAGCGATTTCAGTAATTACGCAGTAGATCCGAAAGCGCAATTAATGACCGATCTGTTTTTATAAAAGAATCCCCGTAATTGTACCGATGAAGAAAATTTTTCATTGGTAGTTCGACCTAATTCTATCGCTTAAATGGTCACTCCGTATTCTTACTGAGTGACTTTTTTTTATCCTTTTCCATAGCCGGTTCATCCGGAATTAAGCCCGCTTACGCTAATTCCAACATCCTTTTGCAATCTACCTAAGTATAAATAGCCAGAACCCACTCAACCAAAAGCTATGAAACAATTATTCTACTTATTTATTTCCATAGGAAGTATGAGTGCATTAAATGCACAACCAATTGTTTCGTACGACTGGAACTCGAGCACTGCAACAGTTTCAACGATTGGTCCCTCCCCTATTTCCATTAGTTCATCTGCACGATCGCACACGGGTGGTAATTATGGAACCAAAGGTTTAAATCCAAGTTTACCTAAACAAGATTTAAACATGACCTTTGATGGTTCTTATTTCGATGTAAACGGGATTGATATTACCATCGATTTTCAGCGCGATGAATCAGTTGGAAGTTTTGTAAGCCGCGGTTCAGGGTTCGATTTCGGAATGAACGGTGGAAATTTATCCGTAAAATTTCGTGTAGATAACGGAATGGGCGGACACAATACCATTAATTCGGGAAATGTGTTTTCTATTCCCAACGATGATGTTTTTAGAACGTACCGATTTTTTTATTTACCCTCATCTGGTCAAGCTGCTTTGTTGGTAGACAATTCCATCGTTTGGAGTTATGATGGTCCGGACTCCCGCAATTTAAACTGGAGCGGTGCAGGCGATTTAGTGGTTGGTTTACTCATGGATGGAAATGGAGCAGATAAAACGGTATTCGATAATCTAATGATTTCAAGTGTTACCACTTCTCCTCTTCCTATTGAACTGACCCGTTTTGATGTAGAGGAAGAAAATGAAAATACAGTGGCTATCCGATGGACAACTGCATCAGAAAGCAATAACGACCACTTCGAAATTGAACGTTCGGCAGATGGAATGAACTGGGATGTTATTGGTAAAACCAGCGGAACAGGAAATAGTAATTCAACCACTGTTTATGAAAGCATGGACTATTCGCCGCTTGAGGGTTTATCTTATTATCGCCTTGTACAAACCGACCGCGATGGTAACTCCACTATTTTTCCGGCGGTATCCATTGAACGATCATTTCCCATTACAGAAATTTCGGTTTACCCCAATCCTGTGAGTGAACGATTAACGATTCGTACCGATATGTCAGATCATTCTTATTCGGTAGAATTGTTTGATTTATCCGGAAGAATTTATTCCAGCGCCACCATTAACAATGGTACTGCAACCATCGATGTGTCTTCTATTCCCGACGGAAGTTATTATGTTGCCGTAAAAAGCGGAAATAACATCAGCGGCAAACAAGTGATGATTCGTCACTAAGGCATCCAGCGGTAATGACCAACAA
>JAIBBF010000084.1 GCA_019694795.1 Flavobacteriales bacterium
ACAATATCAACCGAGTCGGGATTTTGATGACGGTAGTTCAGATTTAAAACACGAATGGCATCGATGATCTGGGCATCAGAAATATTTTCTGCGCCATAATTGTGAATTACGTGGAATACGACGGGGATAATGTAGACCGGTCCACCTCTGTTGGCACTGTGTGAAAATTGTTGCGTAAAATTTTCCAGTTCATTTTCTTTTTGCAATGCGTGATTTTCAAGTCCGGGTTTTTCCTGATGCAACTGAAAACGCATTTCATCTGCTCCGCAATGTTTATCGGATTGCGCATGGAGATGAAAAACAGTTAGAAAAAAGAAAAGGGAAAGAAATGGTTTCATGATTTCAAATTATCCCTCAAATATAAAAGGGATTCCTTCAATCTTATTTTTTTTTCTTTTCCACCACCATTCGCACCATTCCCATAAAAATCCGTGTAGAAAGCACACGGCGTAAGAACAATAAGAACGGAGCACCGCTGCCAATGGGATACCTCATTTTTTTTCTTCCGTCTGTAGCAGCTTTATAAATGGTTTTAGCTACGATTTCCGGTCCAGGCGCTTTCGCTCCGGTTTGTTGCATCATAGGTAAAGCAGATTCAACGTAGGCGTCATACGCTGTTAAGCCATCTTTTTTAAACAGGTCTTGCGAGCGATCGTAAAAATCGGTTTTTATGGCGCCGGGTTCTATTAATTTAACGCGGATATGATGTTCTCTCAATTCAAATTGCAAGGACTCACTAAATCCTTCCACCGCCCATTTGGTGCCGTGGTATAAACTGTAGAGCGGAAAAGTTATTCGTCCACCCATCGACGATACATTTATGATAATGCCATCTTTTTTCTGGCGAAAATGAGGAAGTATAGCGCGAATAACATTGAATACGCCGTATACATTGGTTTCGAACTGACGTTTCACTTGTTCCTGACTAGCAGCTTCGAATGGACCAACCGTTCCGTATCCGGCATTGTTTACAATTACATCAATGTTGCCAAATTTTAAAATGGAATCCTTTATGGATTGTTCTATACTTGATTCCTGAGTAACATCAAGCGCCATAAGCGTAATTCCCGGAATGGCGGCAAGATCCTGATGCTTTTCAGGGTTGCGCATGGTGGCAATTACATTCCAATTCTGTTTTGCAAAATAAAGTGCAGTAGCTCTGCCTATACCTGAAGAAGTACCTGTAATTAAAACTGTTTTTTTCATGAATGCTTTGATATAGAGGGTTGGACGAACACAATGGGAAAATATTTTAACAAAAGCAGATTTTTTAGAAGAAAACCTAACGAGGTCTGCAATTTGAGTTGGTTTACTATTGACAACCAACCCCCTGCTTTTGTTTACGGTTTTTTTCCCTTTCCCTCAATTCACCTGTTTTTTTTCTTTTCAGATTATTTCCTTTTGTAAATTGAGCAAGCCAAAAAGAACAAGAACCTATGAAAAAAATCTACTTTGCTCTATCCCTGTTTTTAGCTTCGGCAACAGGAATTGAATTGTCGGCCCAAACGGTGTACGACAATTATCAGGATGGAAGAATTTGGTTTAAAATCAAAGATAATGTCTCCATTTCTCAGCCCGGATTTCGAGTGGGTAGTGAGCAAATGGTGGATTATCGTCACCTCGATTTTAAATCCGTTCCATTTCTTCAAAATGTAACCTCAGGTCACCAGGTGACGCGACTTGCTCGTCCTTATCACATGGTGAAAAACGACAAAAAACTATCGAATGTATTTTTATTGGAATTTTCCGATATCCAAAATGTGGAACAAATTATTGCCGAATTAAAATCCACCGGAAAAGTTGAGTATGCGGAAAAAGTTCCATTGGTAAAACACTTCCTTACACCTAACGATCCAAGTTATAACTCCTCTACACAATGGGGATTATTTCAAATAAATGCGGCACAAGCCTGGAATGTAAGTACAGGTAGCACCAGCGTAGTTGTTGGTATTGTTGATGATGCAGTACAAACTAACCATCCCGATTTATCTGCGTCCATTTATACCAATACAGCAGAAATTGCAGGAAATGGTATTGATGATGATAACAATGGATATATCGACGACCGTCAGGGATTCGATGTGGCCGATAACGATAACGATCCGAATCCACCAAACAGTTCATTCGACCACGGTACGCATGTTGCAGGTATTGTTGGAGCAAAATCGAATAACTCTACCGGAATCGCTTCTATTGGTTACAGTGTAAAATTACTTCCGGTAAAATCGACCAATGTTGCAACTCAGGTAACAGATGGTTACGACGGAATTGTGTATGCCGTAACCATGGGTGTAGATGTAATCAATATGTCTTGGGGCGGTACAGGAAATTCTACCACTGCTCAAAACATTATTACCTGGGCAAGTAATCAGGGAGTCATTTTGGTAGCTGCTGCGGGTAATGACAACAATAACACGTTACATTATCCTGCTGCCTATACCGAGTGTATTGCCGTTGCATCTACCACCACAGGTGATGCTCGTTCTTCATTCTCATGTTATGGAACATGGGTAGATGTAGCAGCACCGGGTTCTTCTATTTATTCTACTGTTCCTGGAAGTGCATATGCATACAAACAAGGAACATCTATGGCATCACCAATGGTGGCAGGACTTGCCGCTTTGGTTAAAAGTGTGAATACAGGAATGACGGCTGCAGATGTAAGAAACTGTATTCTGAGTACTGCAGTGAATATCGATGCCATTAATCCAGGTTTTGGCGGACAATTAGGTTCTGGTCGTATCGATGCATTTGCGGCAGTAACGTGTGCATCCGCTACACTTGCCAATCCTCCGGTTGCCGATTTCGTTGCAAATGTTACAACGATTTCTGCAGGTGCTACGGTTAATTTTACGAATCTTTCTATTTACAATCCAACTTCGTACTCGTGGACATTCACCGGTGGTACTCCTTCAACTTCTACCCAGGCAAATCCAAGTAATATTGTTTACAATACGCCAGGAACATTTACAGTAACCCTTACTGCTACCAATGCAAATGGTTCCGACACAGAAACCAAAACAGCTTACATCACTGTACTTCCACAATCAGGATGTGATACCTTGAATTGGGCAAATCTACCGCCATCTGGTGCCTGGACAGGTTCTAACTATTATACCGGAACACCAAATGTTGGTCAGGATGGTTGGATCAACGGAATGAATGTTTATCTCGATAAAGAGAAAGCTGCATATTTCGATGCAAGTGCCAATACACAATCTAAAATTGTAGGATGTTACATTGGATTTGGATTAGCGTATTCAGCCAATCCAAATAAAGTTGTTCCTGTTAAAGTATATAGTCAAACAGGATCGAATCCGGGAACATTACTTACTACCTATAACCTCACCATGGGTGAAATTATGAGCGATGTAAATAATAATTACTGGACATATATTCAATTCCCAACTCCGGTAAATGTACCTGCAAGCCGCAAGTTTTATATTTCGGTGGATGTAAGTAATCTACAATGGCAAAGTGGAATTCACGATACCTTGTCGATTGTTTCCAATACTAACGGACAAACAACGCCTTCTGCCATTTGGGAAAAACAATCGGATAATTTGTGGTATCAATACGGAACTGCTGGTAGCTGGAATTTGAATGCTTCATTGTATATTTTCCCATTCCTTACTTCAGATCCTGCCAATGCGCAACTTACTTCAAGTGCAACTTCGGTATGTTCCGGACAGTCCATCAATTTTGATGCAACCGGTTCTACAGTAGAAGATGATATGTTATGGACATTCCTTGGTGGTTCACCTATCCAAAGTGGAAACCTGCAACAAACTGTTTTCTTTAATACTCCGGGTACTTATAGAACCTATCTCGAAGTATTAGGTGGTGGTTGCGGAATGTATGCAGTGGATTCAGTGGATATCACGGTTAACCCAACACCATCCATTGCTGTTTCAGTTTCGAATGATACCATTTGTCCCGCAGCATCCGCTAACCTGAACGCAAGTTCAACCGCTACCAGTTATGTTTGGTCGCCAACTACAGGATTATCCTCATCCACTATTGCAAATCCGGTAGCGACGCCTGCAAATACAACCACTTATACCGTAACAGGTACGCAAGGTGCTTGTCAGGGTAGTGCAAACATCACCATTGTGGTAGATAATAACACACCTGTTGCAAGCTTCATTTATACTGAGCCGGTTTGTATTAATGATCCGGTTAATTTTAATGGGGGTATTTCTGATTATGCAAATACATACAATTGGACATTCACCAGTGGTAGCATTTCTTCTTCTACTATTTTGGACCCGGTTGTTACTTATACTGCTGCCGGAACTTATCCGGTTACATTATCCGTTAATACATTGTGTGGAATAACCGATGATACTACGCTTAATATTACTGTGGTTGATTGTGCTGCCGGTTTAGGAAATGAACTTGAAAATGGTGGTGTTACTGCCTGGATGAACAATCAGAATAACCAATTGAGTATTCAGTTCAACCTGAATCAGAATACGGCTGTAGAAGTCACCTTGTTAAACGCAGTTGGACAAATTGTTTCTTCTTCAAAAGAAAACAACACAACCAATGGATATATTCGCAGAATGGATCTTTCCGCTTTAACCAGTGGAATTTATTTTGTGCGTGTTTCGGATGGAGAAACTACCCAAGTATTTAAAATCTTCAGATAATCGCTTTTATATGCGGAAAAAGCCCCGGTATTGCCGGGGCTTTTTGTTTTGGTATCTTTGCAGTGCAAACCGTTCCATCGCTGTTTGAAATAGAACAGAGGAAAGTCCGGGCAGCGCAGAGTGCCGCACTACCTAACGGGTAGGTCTCCGGAAAGAAATTTTCGGGGAACAGAAAGTGCCACAGAAAACTATACCGTCGTAATGGCAACATTTCGATAAGGGTGAAAACGTGAGGTAAGAGCTCACGGATTGTATGGCGACATGCAATCGGGTAAACCTTGCGGGCTGAAAGGCCATGTAGGTCACGCATACCGGTTTGTCCGGTAGGAAAGTTACTCGCTTTCCGTTCCTTCGGGATAGGCGTGATGGGTAGGCTGCTTGAACCTGTTTGTGAAAACAGGTCCAGATCAATGATGGAAATCCGATTTATCGGATACAGAACCCGGCTTACAGGTTTGTATTTTTTTAAAACATCCATTTGAATGTAATAGGGCAAATGGATGTTTTTTGATTTTATGGCTCCGGAACCTTCGATTAATTTTGGACCATGATTTTCCAATTGACCTCAGTTTTACATCATCATATCCGAATCTAAGGCGGAAGGAATTTTCATTGTCGGTAAAAAGACCCTCCCGCAAAGAGGGTCTTTTTTTTTATTTCAAAATCAAATAAATATTTTTAGGCATGATACGATTAGCTATTCAAAAATCCGGTCGACTCAGCGAGGGTTCGCTGGAATTGTTAAAGGACTGTGGAATTTCAGTTTCCAACGGCAACAATAAATTAAAATCAATGGCTTCCAACTTTCCGATGGAGGTGTTGTTTTTGCGCGACGACGATATTCCGCAATACGTTCAGGATGGCGTGGCTGATATTGGGATATTGGGACAAAATGTGTTGGTGGAAAAAAATAAAAATGTCAACGAACAACTTCGTCTGGGTTTTTCGAAATGCAGATTGTCACTCGCCATTCCCAAAGGAGAAGAATATGCAGGTCTTTCTTACTTCAACAATAAAAATATTGCCACTTCTTATCCGGTAATATTGCAGAAATTCCTCGATGAGCATAAAATAAAAGCATCCATTCATGAGATTTCGGGTTCAGTTGAAATTGCTCCTGGAATTGGATTGGCCGAAGGAATTTGTGATATCGTGAGTAGTGGAAGTACGCTTTTTAGCAATGGACTGAAGGAAGTGGAAACAGTTTTTCAATCGGAAGCGGTGTTGATTTCCGGTAAAAATCTGAATGCAGAAAAAAAAGCTTTGGTGGAAAAACTAATGTTCCGCATTAACGCAGTTAAAGCATCTAAAAACAATAAATATGTATTGCTGAATGCACCTCAGGATAAATTGGATGATATCATTCGCATTTTACCCGGTGTAAAATCTCCAACGGTATTGCCATTGGCAGAACCAGGGTGGTTTAGTGTACATTCTGTAATAGCGGAAGATCGTTTTTGGGAGCTGATTGATGAATTAAGAGCTACAGGTGCTCAGGGAATTTTAATTGTGCCCATAGAAAAAATGATTGTATGATGAAGCGAATTGTAAATCCAACCAAAGAGCAATGCTTAGGTAGTTTAAAACGACCTGAAAAGGAAAGTCAAAGTCTCGAACAAACAGTTGCCATTGTATTTGATGAAGTAAAATCGTCGGGCGATCGTGCCGTAAGGAAAAATACGAAGCAATTTGATAAAGTGGATTTGGATCAGATTGAGGTGACTAAAGAAGAAATTGCATTGGCGGTTGAACAGGTTTCCAAATCGCTGAAAAACGCCATTGAAATTGCTAAAAATAATATTGAGAAGTTTCATCATTCCCAACGCGAGGAAGTGAAAATGATGGAAACCATACCGGGTGTTACCTGCTGGAGAGAAAGTAAAGCCATTGGAAGTGTTGGATTGTACATTCCAGGTGGAACAGCTCCACTTTTTTCTACTGTACTTATGTTGGGGGTTCCTGCTAAAATTGCGGGCTGTAAAAAAATTGTTTTGTGTTCTCCTCCCGATAAATCCGGAAAAATTCATCCTGCCATTTTATATGCTGCTCAATTATGTGGCATTACCCAGGTGTTTAAAGTGGGAGGAATTCAGGCAATTGCTGCTATGACTTTCGGAACGGAATCGATTCCCCGTGTAAGTAAAATTTTTGGTCCCGGTAATCAATATGTAACCGCAGCCAAACAATATGCCATGCGAAAAGGAATTGCCATTGATATGCCAGCTGGTCCTTCTGAAGTTTTGGTTTTGGCCGACGATTCCGCTGATCCTTCATTTGTGGCGGCAGATTTATTGTCTCAGGCTGAACATGGGAATGATAGTCAGGTAATTTTACTTTGCTTTTCAGAATCCTTTGCCAATGCAGTTGAACAGGAATTGAAACAACAACTCAAGGAACTTCCCCGAAAAGATATTGCTGCAGCTGCACTTGAAAATAGCAAGGTAATTATCGTGAATTCGGAGCAAATGGCGATTGACATTGTAAATGAATATGCGCCGGAACATTTAATTATTTCGGTAGAGGACGAAGGTGTTTACCTCGATGAAATTGAAAATGCCGGTTCTGTTTTTCTCGGAAAATATACACCGGAAAGTGCTGGGGATTATGCCTCCGGTACCAACCACACCCTTCCTACCAATGGATATGCAAAAGCCTACAGTGGGGTATCGCTCGATAGTTTTGTAAAAAAGATTACGTTTCAGCGCATTTCTCCGAAAGGATTACAGGCACTTGGTCCCTCCATCGAAATTATGGCTGAAGCAGAGGAATTGATGGCACACAAAAATGCAGTGTCGGTCCGACTCAAAAAATTACGCTCATGAATCCACTAGATATTCTCCGGGAAAATATTAAAACATTGAGTCCCTATTCTTCTGCCAGAGATGAATATGAAGGAAAAACAGGTGTGTTTCTCGATGCCAATGAAAATCCCTTTACCAATGGATACAATCGCTATCCCGATCCCATGCAATGGGAATTAAAACAGAAACTGGCAGCGATTAAAAAAATAAATCCAGAATCTATTTTATTGGGAAATGGAAGTGATGAGGTCATCGATCTTCTTTTCCGCGCTTTTTGTAAACCGGGAGTCGATGAAGTAATTGTTTTGCCTCCCACTTATGGCATGTACAAAGTAAGTGCATCCATCAACGATATTCACCTGCGTGAAGTGAATTTAACCAGGGATTTTCAGATTGATGTTCCTGCTGTAGTACAAGAATTCGACGAGCATGTTAAACTCCTTTTTATATGTAGTCCGAATAATCCCAGCGGGAATGTAATTCCGAAATCACAAATTGAAGAATTGTTGAATTCCTTTAAGGGAATCGTTGTGGTGGATGAAGCGTATATTGATTTTTGTCCGGAATACTCTACCGTTCCTTTGCTCGATAAATATCCGAATCTCGTTGTGATGCAAACCTTGTCCAAAGCATGGGGACTCGCCGGTGCTCGGGTTGGGATTATGATTGCCAATCCCTCCATTATTCGTGTGATGAATAAAATTAAAGCACCGTATAATTTGGGTATTCCCGCGCAGGAAATTGCCATGAAACGATTGGATGAGGTGTCGAAATTCGAAGAAGAAAAAAAGGTAGTTATTGTAGAACGAAAGAAATTAGCGATGGAGCTTACTCGACTTTCTTTCGTAGAAAAAGTATTTCCTTCGGACGCCAATTTTTTACTGGTTCGTTTTTCGGATTCCAAAAAGGTATTCAATTACCTGATTAATGAAAAAGTAATTGTACGCGATCGGTCTTCTGTGGTTTTATGCGACGACTGCCTGCGGATTTCAATCGGATTACCTGCGGAAAATGCAATCCTGCTGGAAAAATTAAAAAGCCTGACCAATTAATTTT
>JAIBBF010000085.1 GCA_019694795.1 Flavobacteriales bacterium
ACAAATTAAATTTAAGTGTGTCTGCAATTCTTCCATTTCGCATTTGAATCTCCCAGTTAATAGTTTTTTCAATTTGAATCTTTTTTCTAATGTGGATCTGATGAGACACAAAATTTGTAGCTAGATCGTATTCTCTAAGAGAAATTGTATCCTTGTACACAGATTGGCTATTTACAATAATTGAGCTAAAAAAAAATAAAAAACATAAAAACAACCTTTGCATATTTTTGTCTTATTTATTTATTGTCTAATTTTCTTAACCTTAATGTTCCTGATTTTCTAGTGTCTGAAGTGTAATCGCTGAACTTTTTTCTCGCTTCTTCACCTTCTGTGCCTTCTGCAACTGTTGAGTTTAATATTTTTTTTATTCTTTCATCAATTGCCTTTTTGTTTAAGAATCCTCCTTTAAGATGGTTGATAATTCTGCCCCCGGCTGGTTGGAGTCTTCAGCGAAGGGATAACTTCAACCTTTCAATCTCAAAGTTAGCAAAATTAAAATTAAAATTTATTCCTTCCCAACGCACTAAATTCAATTACCGTTACCTCGACTAATCCATTATCATTAAAATAATCCCGAGCGCTACAATAGGGATCATTTTCTATTTTCTCAACAAGTCCTTCCTCGACGAGATTTTGATGAACATAATTTATTTTTTGTGAAATAATATCTGGTTGTATCAAAAATACCGGATGATTATCGTTCCCCCATATTTGATAAATTCTATTTTTACCATTTGCTGCACCAGCACTTTTAAATTTTTCTAACAGCCATTCCCTTTGGCTTTCCGGTTCTTCATAAAGTGATTTGATTATTTGAGTGGTTGTAAACTTTTTAAAATCTCGAAGAATATCAGAAAGGCTGAATCCTTCTTTTGCTCTTGCAACCAAATGCACATGGTTACTCCTAATTACATATGCATATTATTCTAACCCTTTGCGCATAATGCAATAATTCAAACTATCAACGATTATATCTTTATATCCTTTCCGTGTAAAAACATCGATCCAATTTACTGTCGCAAAAGTTAATAATTGGATTTCGTTTTGATCACCGATTTTTTACCTTGAAAACCCTTTTGTTCCCCTTCCACAAGTATACAATGAGGAATTTTTATTTTACAACCTGATTTTTCTGATATTTAAATTTCTACGGGAAGAGCATAAGTCTTATTTACGTGAATAAATCGAAAATTCATGGTTGAAGTCGCAAACGCGCTAGCCACGCCGACAGACTCCAACCAGCGGGGAGAATTGAGGACGGGATTGAATATCCTTTTCAAATACCCTACAGTCCAGATAATGCTGGTTTAAAAAGTGTCTCCTATCATAAGTCCTCATTGATTATTGGTAATTTAGCAGAATTTACGCGAGGTTCATTTACAATGTATGTAACAAAAACCGGAAATACCTTGACAATTAGAGTGGTTGATTATTATACAATTCATTCAGCAGCTATTCTAGCTAGAGCATTGATATTTATTGGTGTCTCAGAAGGGCCAATTCAAGATCAGGATAGAAAACAGGGGATATATAGCCCAATGGGTACCACTAAACAAGAGTTTTTTTGGCAAATAGATTTAAATTCAATAATTTCTAAATAACATTAATATGGATTTCAAGAAGTATTTTTTTCTATTCATGCTTTTAAATTTTGGTTGCAACTCAAAAAAAAGTAATATTCTTTTTTTAGGAACATATTGCTCTTCTGAAGGAAACTGTATAGAGTTATTAGACTCAAATAATTACAGGCAGATTTTTTCGCAAATACCTTCCGATTCCAATTTTAAAAAATTTGAATATTTCCAAAGCGATAAGGAAAATGAAATCTACGGAAGTATTATTTTCTATGATTTCATTTATCTTGATTCTTCCTTATATGAAAGTCACTTGTTAAAAGACCCTAGAAATGCAAATAAAGTAGGGCTCATATATGATCCTTTATACAAGGTGTCAATCAAAGGGGAAAATATTCCAGCAATTAGACTGGCCTTTGATCGTACTGATGAGATTTATATACTAAAAAGGAAGAATCCGATTTTTAACTATTATCAGAAACAGACTAATGTGGAACAATAAGGTTTTCTTTTAAAGTTCAAAACAAAAAAAATCAACTTTTCAATCATTCCCATTTCCTTCAATTTTGAAAGTTATTACCATCCCTAAAAAGGATTGTTTGTTGAAACGGTATGAGGGAAATGAATATTTTTCTGTTCGAACTATGAATGCGACTAATTAAGAGAAGCTTTCACCCTTCTTTAAAATTCTTAGTGAAACCTTTAGTTTGTATCGTGTTTAAATTTGAAGAATAATTCACTTCCACAAGAAACAAGGGGAATCAATTAGTGTTCTTTTGTCTAAATGGTTTGCCCACCCCGCAATCCTCCGATTCCAAGCTCCACCCTGAATGACGCGCAGTGTGTACTACCATTTCATCACTCCTTTTTTTTCTACCGCCTTTCTACCCTCAACCCACTACCCTCAACCCACTACCCTCAACCCACTACCCTCAACCCACTACCCTCAACCCACTACCCTCAACCCACTACCCACTACCCTCAACCCACAACCCACTACCCACTACCCTCAACCCACTACCCACTACCTACTACCCAACCCACCCCTCACTCCCCCTGAATCTCCCTCAGTCCCATTTTTTCCATTTTTTCTACTTCCAGACTGCAGGCTCCGAATTCTTCTACAATTTTTCCTTTCAGCAGATAAACACCGTTTCCTTTAAAGGGATATTGCCGCAATGTATCGGGGAAATGTACGGTGTCGAAAAATTTTCCATGATGATCGATAAAGCAACCGAAATACATCAGCTCGCCGCGTTTGGTCCGAACGGGTTTGGTGGTTACCAGGTATCCCAACATGCGTTGCGATTCACCGAGGTGTTCCCGCATTTGTTCAACACCTATATCGCCGCGGAACGAAGTTTTCGCCAGCTCGAACCATCCGCAGAGTGGAAATCCGAGTAATTCAATTTCATCGTAGGCCTGCTGTAAAGGATGTTCATCAAATGCCGGTAAATCGAATTGCTTCACCCCGGTGCGGAACAAATCGTTGCTGGGCTTACTTCTTTTTTTTCCGTTAAACATAAAATGCGCCTGCCAGAGAAGCTCTTGTTTGCTCTTTCCGCTAAATCGTAGCGCACCAACCCGGATCAGGAGAATAAGTTGCTCTAAAGCGATGGGAATGCGTTCTACGAGGTCGCTGAGTGACTGGTAGGGTCCGTTTTCGTTTCGTTCTTCGAGTAGCAGCTGAATGCTTTTTTTTTCGAGATGGGTCATGTGCACAAATCCAAGCCAGATGGTTTGTCCTTCGATATCGGTTAGGTACTTGCTTTTGTTGATACAGGGTGCTTCGATGCTTGCACCGCTCATGCGGGCTTCGTGCACATAAAGTTCGGTGCGGTAAAATCCGCCGAAGTTGTTTATGACGCCCACCATAAATTCGAGCGGAAAATAAGTTTTCAGATAGAGGCTCTGGAAACTTTCTACGGCAAATGAGGCGGAGTGTGCTTTGGAAAAGGAGTAACCCGAAAAACTTTCAATTTGTCGCCATACTTCTTTACTGATTTCTTCGGGATAACCGCGTTCCCTGCAATTGCGGAAAAAGGTTTCGGTGATGCGTTCCATTTCTCCTTTGCCGCGGTATTTTCCGCTCATGGCTCTTCGTAAAATATCGGCATCGGCCAAATCGATTCCCGCAAAATGATGCGCCACTTTTATCACGTCTTCCTGATACACCATTACGCCGTATGTTTCGCTGAGTAATTCTTTCATCTTCGGATGCAGGTATTCGAAACTTTCCGGATGATGAAACCGCTCGATGTATGCTTTCATCATTCCCGAAGAGGCAACGCCCGGACGAATAATCGACGAGGCGGCCACCAGGGTGAGGTAGTTGTCGCACCGCAGTTTGGTAAGCAATTGCCGCATCGCGGGTGATTCGATGTAAAAGCATCCGATGGTATTGGCGGAACGTATTTGTTGTTTCACTTTTGCATCGCGCTTAAACAGTTTTACATCGTGGATGTCGATGTGAATTTTCTGATTGCGCAACACGGTTTCTACGGCGTCTTTAATGTGACCCAGCCCGCGTTGACTCAGTATATCGTATTTGTAAAAACCGATGTCCTCCGCTACGTACATGTCCCAATGCACAATGGGAAATCCTTTGGGCATCATTTGCAGTGCGGTGTAGTGGTAGAGTGGTTTTTCCGAAATAATTATTCCACCGGCGTGAATGCCGAGGTAGTTCGGAAAATTCTCCATCATTTTTCCGAATTTAAAAATGGCACGGGTGATGTTGTCGCGTTGTTCCAGCTGATCCGGATGATCGGCCAGTGCGTCGATTTCTTCTTTGGGTAATCCGAATACTTTACCGAGTTCACGAATGATGGAGCTGCCTTTGAATGTGGTGTAGGTGGCAATTTGTGCCGTGTATTCTTTTCCGTATCGTTTAAAAATGTAATCGATAATCACATCGCGTTCGTCCCACGAAAAATCGAGATCGAAATCGGGTGGCGAAGTACGGTGCGGATTGATAAAGCGTTCGAAATACAGATCGAGTTCGATGGGACAAACATCGGTTATTCCCATGCAGTAGGCCACAATACTATTGGCGCCGGAACCTCTTCCCACATGGTGATATCCGCGGCTTTGTGCGTATTTGATGATATCCCATGTAATGAGAAAATAAGCGGAAAATCCGAGCTCCTCAATAATGCGCAATTCTTTTTCAACCCGCAATCGTGCTTCGTTGTTTTTTTTACCATAGCGGTATTCCATTCCTTCCTGCGCCAGTTTATGCAATAAAGAGCGGTCGTCTGCCGCACTGTTCGTGAAGTGTTTTCGGTTTTTAACGCTTTTGTATTCGAGTTGTATGCTGCATTGTGCAATGAGTTGTTCGGTGTTGATGAGGATTTCCGGAAAGAGAATGAATTTTTCGCGTAGTTCTTTTTCACTCATCATGTGTTCATTGTCGCGCGCATGTTCTTCGCTGTTCAGTTTACTGATGAGGATGTTTTTATCAATACTGCGCAATAAGCGGTGCAGGTGGTAATGGTCTTTTTGTTTCGATGGTTTTATGGTGACAGGTTGCCACATCACCATTTTGTGCGATTGCTCCCGGAATGGAAGTTGTATAAGGCGGTTAATCTGATGCAGCCGTATTCCGATGTATTCATTTTTTCGCAATGTATTCCAGTCTTTTTTCTCCAGCGGATAAATAAAACTGCAGTGTTTTAATGCGGGCGCTTCTTCCGGTAACTCTTCTTCATCCTGTAATTTTTTACTAAGCATTCTGCACAATTCGGCATAACCTTCGTTGTTGTGCGCAAGTCCGATGTATAAAATTTCATCCTGCTCATTTCTGAATTCAATTCCGAGGGCGGGACGAATACCGTGTGTTTCGCATTCCTTCACAAAATCAAATGCCGCCGATGTATTGTTGATGTCGGTCAACACCATTTCCCTCACCCCGCAGCGCACGGCTTCCTGCACCAACTCTTCCACCGAGAGCGTTCCGTATTTGAGGGAATAGTAGCTGTGACAATTGAGGTACATGGGGAGTGGGCGGGAGAGAGTGAGAGTGAGAGTGAGAGTGTGAAAGTTTGAGTTTGAGAGTGGGAGAGGAAGTAGGAATTAAGTAGTGATGTGATTTGTTGTTGTTTTGTGAGTTGTTTATGGTGTTTTGTTTTTTAGCAGGATCGGCGGATGGTTTGGGCGCCGTATTTTTTGTTGATTTTATCCATGGCGAGATAGAGATTGATTTTTTCTTCGGTGTCTTCGAATAAGTTGATTTGTTGCCGGCCGCTTACGAGGTGACTCACCCTTACGCCGATGAGTCGAACCAGCATGCGTCGTTCATAAAGACGATCGAATAATTCTTTTGCGCGTGCAATCAGGTGTTCGTCAATAGCCGTATAGGGAATCATCATTTGCCGCGTGTGAGTGTCGAAATTCGAATAGCGGATTTTTACGGTGATGCAGGAACATAATTTTTCTTCTTTGCGCAAGGAGAAACCGAGTTCTTCGCACATGCTTACCAGTTTCATGCGCAACTGATCCACATCAATGGTGTCCTGCTCAAACGTACATTCAGTAGAAACAGATTTTCTTTCGGAATAGGGAACCACCGGATTGTTGTCGATTCCATTCGCGCGTTCCCAGATTTGCAGTCCGTGCTCTCCCAATGCCGATTGCAACATTTCGGGTGGCATCTGCTGCAGTGTTTGCACTTTTTCTACACCCATCGATCGCAGGAGTGTGTACGTTTTTTCGCCCACCATCGGAATTTTCTTAATGGATAAGGGAGCGAGAAATGGTTTTTCCAAACCGAAATCTACTTTGCGTTGACCATTCGGTTTTGCTTCACCCGTGGCCACTTTCGATACCGTTTTATTCTGCGATAATCCAAATGAAATCGGCAATCCCGTTTCGCGGATAATTTTCTGACGCAACTCAATGGCTAATTTATAGCTGCTGAAAAATCGTTCCATCCCGCTTAAGTCGGCATAAAACTCATCAATCGAAGCTTTCTCGTACACCGGTACCGATTCTTTTACGATCTCCGTTACCATTCCCGAATACTTCGTGTAGTTTTCGTAATCGCCGCGTACAATGAGAGCGTCCGGACAAAGCTTTTTCGCCATTCGCACCGGCATGGCCGAATGCACACCGAAGCGACGCGCCTCGTAACTGCACGACGATACCACACCGCGATCACTCGTGCCCCCGATAATGAGTGGCTTCCCGATAAATTTCGGATTGAGCAAACACTCCACCGAAACAAAAAAGGAGTCGAGATCCATATGTACAATATTGCGTTCCATAAAAGCTAAAACTGAAGGAAATCAAAAATAAAAATAATGATTAAAAAATAAGCAATTGTTGATTAAAAAACTGTCAATTAACATTTAAGGTGATGATTTTCAGTGTTTTTTCTGTTTTGGTTTGACCTCCGAAATGCGGAATCAAAGTCCGTAGAGATAAAAAAATCCTTATCCTGTTTCAGCTCATTTTTTTGGTTCAATTATTGAATACATTGTAAAAAAAATGAACCGATGAAACGATTGTTTTTACTTTCTCTTTCTCTGATTTTGGTGTTGGGACTTTCTTCGTTCCGCTATTCGCAAACGCGCGAAGCCATTGTAGAAACCAAATCCGGATTAGCTGTTTTTATCATGTGTGAACCTGTAGCTGCTTATGAAAAAGTGCTGGTGGTAAAAACTTCGTACGATAATTCAACCTATGTGGGCATTGGCGCTATTGGCGTGATTATGGGAATTGATGGTCCCATCGATCGTTTGGTGCAGCGTGCTTTGCGTAAGGGAAGAAAAAAGAATGTGCAGGCATTGATTACTTCCGATGCAAAAATGGCTTCGGTAATTCGCTATTCGGGAACACCGGGAGTGGATGAACGCATAAAGGGTCGCCCCGTAAACATGCAGGGGGTGGATATTTATATTAAGAGTCGACCCACCTCTGCGTACAAGGAAGTGGGAACCATTTCCCTCAACGCCGCCAATCGGCTTACGCACCCCATTGTAAATGCCGATCGTTTAAATAAAATGATTTTGAATCTGATTGATCAGGCCAAGAAGGCAGGACTCCAATTTTCGGGACTGGTCACCAGTGATGGCGTTACGGCGACATTGATTAGTTATTGATGTTCCTTAGCAGATGTTTGAGTATCAAAAGTGATGTGAAACACGTATATTTGTAAAGGTGAATTTGATACAAACTCATATCGGACAGATTGCTGCGCTTTGTGCGAAATACAAAGTGAAATCATTATTTGCTTTTGGTTCCATTACTCAAAATGAATTAAAGCCGGAGAGTGATATCGATTTTTTAGTGGATATCGAGGGTAGAGATCCTATCGCCTATTCGGATAATTATTTTGCTTTAAAATTTCAGCTTGAACAGTTGTTTAATCGACCTATTGATTTACTTGAACAACGGGCCATGAAAAATCAATATCTGCAACAGCGTATTGACCATTCTAAAGTGCTTGTTTATGGCGAAGGAAATTAAGGTTTGGTTGCTGGATATTAAGCAGGCATTGGATGAGATCCATCTCTTTTTGCCAGAAAAAAAGATTTTTCAGGATTTTCAGAATGATCTGAAATCCAAAAGAGCTATCGAGCGTAATCTGGAAATCATTGGTGAGGCCGTAAATCGTATACTGGCTGTAAATCCTGAAATCGAAATTTCAAACTCAAGACGGATTGTTGATACGCGAAATAGAATAGCGCATGGTTACGACAGTGTTTCTGATGATATTATCTGGGCAATTATAATAAGGGATCTCCCTAAATTGCGCGAAGAGGTTGAGCAATTGTTAAGATAATTAGCTAATTATATTTTTTTTTAATTCCCTGTTTCTTTTTTGTGTCTGCTGCAT
>JAIBBF010000086.1 GCA_019694795.1 Flavobacteriales bacterium
AGAAAAAAGCTGCTACTAAGAAAAAAGCTGCTAAGAAAAAAGCTGCTCCTAAGAAGAAAGCTACTGCAAAGAAAGCTGCTCCTAAGAAGAAAGCTGCTGCAAAGAAAAAAGCTGCTCCTAAGAAGAAAGCTGTTGCAAAGAAAAAAGCTGCTCCTAAGAAGAAAGCTACTGCAAAGAAAGCTGCTCCTAAGAAGAAAGCTGCTGCAAAGAAAAAAGCTACTGTTAAGAAAGCAGCTCCAGCTCCTGCAGCGAACTAATCTGAACACTACATCTACAATAAAGACCCGCAGAATCCTGCGGGTCTTTGTTTTTTACGGCAATTCATAAACGGCGATTTGCAGCGCGATTTATATCCGGATGAACTGGAAGTCGGACCAACAAAAAATAAATGAAAGGATGGTTTCCTAAGCAATCAGGGGGCTAATCGCTTTCTTTGCCAGGTGCCGGCATCTCGTTTAAAAGTAATACGATCATGGAGTCGACTCGGACGACCTTGCCAGAATTCAAATTTTTCAGGACGAATTAAATATCCGCCCCAGTGTGGTGGACGAGGAACTTCCTGGTCCTTGAATTTTTCTGTGTATTCCAACACCAAGCGTTCCAATTCCTCACGCGATTCAATTTCTGAACTCTGCGCACTGGCCCATGCTCCGATTTGACTTTCGCGTGGACGTGATGCAAAATAAGCATCCGAAATTTCTGGAGAAACGGGTTCAGCGATGCCTTCAATTCGGATCTGACGTTCCAGTTCAACCCAAAAAAACAAGGCCGATATCTTATGGTTCACAGAAAGGTCATGACCTTTGTGGCTTAAATAATTCGTATAAAAAATAATACCGGATTCACTGATATCACGCATATAAACAACCCGCGAAGACGGCTGCTGATGTTCATCTGCGGTAGAAATCATCATCGCATAAGGATCCAGAATTTCCGAACCAACGGCATCTTCAAACCACTGCTCAAACAATTGATAGGGATTTTCAGGAACTGAATTTTCATCCAGCGGACGATTCGCAAAATCCCTGCGAATGGAATTGATATAACTTCTTAAAACATCCATCAGCAGTTCAATAAAAATTTCAAGGTATCAACATGATCAGCATAATCCCATAATTCCGGACTTTGCGATTTTCCGAATGGAATATTGGATTTTGAAACTACACATTGAATTTCGTTTTCGTCCGACTTCAACTTTTCCGTCACCTTATTCAAATCGGTATAGCGTTCAACATATAAAGCACCCAAAGGTGAATGCAAACGATCATCTTCCTTCACCAACAAAAATCCGTTTTCAATTAAATCATCCTGATTCATCATCATGATGGCCTTATTGTAATCGTAATTATTGGCGTATTTTTTATGCTGCACTATGGGATGAAAAGAATAAATCGCTCCAAAAAAACGATCCAGATCAAAATCTTTAGGGATAAATAATTTAGAAACATTTCTGCAACCCAATCCGAAATAATCAAAAATATCATGTCCCAATGCATTCAATTCTTCCTCCGTTTCGGAACCATCCAGCACTGCAACTGAAGTACGGTTACCTCGAAAAATATGTGGATAAGTACCAAAGTATTTCTCAAAATAACGCATGGTATTATCTGATCCCGTGGCAATAACGGCAGAAAAATCTTCCAGTTTTCCGCTGGCAAATTTAATGCGCGAAGCAAACTCAGGCTCAATATGAACCACCAGATAAGTTAATATCCATGGAAGCAAACGATCATCTTCCGACGACATTTTTATGAGTGCTTTATTACCGGATATTAAAACACAAACTAAATCATGAAAACCGACCATCGGAATATTACCGGCCATGATCAGCGCGATGGTTTTTAATTTTTCATTTCCGTTTAAATCGGAATAAGCGGAGGTCCATTGCTCAAGATTTTCCTTACTCAGCGCCCGCGACCATTCAAGACAAGCTTTGCGGACATTTTCCTCCGTAAACCAACCATTTTGCAAATAAACCTGATTCAATAATTGAGAAAAAGAATCAAAATCCGATTGGCTTACTCCATGGGTATAACCCGACCAATCTTTACTGCCTGCGCACTGCCCGAGAACCTTTCCCAGCTGAACAAATGCATCAATTCGTTGTTTTAATTCCATTTCGGAGCTCCAATAAATTTGGTATTTCTATATTTGCAAATCTAAAACAAAAACAAAATATATCCGACATGGCTATTATGATCACAGACGAATGCATCAACTGCGGTGCATGCGAACCGGAATGTCCGAATAACGCCATCTATGAAGGAGGTGCAGAATGGAAATTCTCTGATGGAACTTCACTGAAAGGAAATCTTACTACTCCAGAAGGTAAATCCGTAGATGCATCCTCGGCGAACAATCCGAAATCGATGGATATCTATTATATCGTTACCGATAAGTGTACCGAATGTGTAGGCTTCCACGACGAACCTCAATGCGCAGCGGTTTGTCCGGTAGATTGTTGTGTGGACGACCCCGATCACCGCGAATCGGAAGAACAGCTTCGTAAAAAGAAAGATTTCCTCCACTTATAAAGAGCGAACCTTTTTGAAGAAACACCGTAATTAAACGGTGTTTTTTCGTTAATACACCTGCACGGCACGATTTTGGAATGATAACTCTTATGAAAAGATTCGTTTTTCTTCTATTACTCATCAACCTTTCCAATAAGGCAATGTCTCAGCAACCTGAAGGATGGGAGAATTTGCGTTATTATGAAGACTCATTAAAAACCTGCCTCGATTCATTACGAAAATCGCCCACCGATGCCATTCGTAAAACCTGGAATAAACAATTTAAAGACCTGTTAAAAGAAACACTGGAAATGAAAGGGGCAATGGATTATCCGTTCGACTCCTTAAAATCAATAGCTAAACTGACATCTCCAGATCATTATTTCCGGATTTTCAATTGGAATGTTCAGAATAACAATGGGACTTTTACGTATTATGGGTTTGTATTGGTACCGGATAATAAAATTCGCATTTTCGAATTGTTCGATCAGGGAATTACCATTAAAGAGCCTGAAGATAAAACCCTTGACAACCGGAAATGGCTGGGTGCTTTATATT
Organism: Flavobacteriales bacterium; assembly: GCA_019694795.1. Classification (NCBI taxonomy): domain Bacteria; kingdom Pseudomonadati; phylum Bacteroidota; class Flavobacteriia; order Flavobacteriales; species Flavobacteriales bacterium. Next base: position 3,072 of record JAIBBF010000086.1, read on the forward strand.
ATGATATTATCATAAGTGGCACAAAAGGCAGAAAGGAATACACCTTGTTGGGTTGGGATGGACATAATAAAACATCGGCCCGGAAAATCATTGATGTGATGGTGATACAGTCCGATAAAATTCAATTCGGCGCTCCGATTTTTGTTGGTTCAGATAAATCCGTGAAAAAGCGAATCGTTTTTGAGTTCTCCTCCCAGGCGAGTATGACCTTGAGGTACAATGAAAAGGAACAATTATTAGTCTACGATCATCTTATCCCCGAAAGTCCCGCCGCCGAAGGGATTCCGGAGTTTTATTTCCCGGATGGATCCTTCGACGGATTCCGGCTGGAAAATGAGCGATGGATTTTTGTGCCGGATGTAGATGCCAGAAGAGGAAAAGACAAGAAGGACCGATGGTGGAATGATCCGAAAAAAAACTAAAAATTCATAAACAAACTAAAGGGCAATAATTGAATTGCCCTTTTTCTTTTTTATACTCCGAATTATTCTCAATTTTGCTCAACCAAACCTTATAACTTTCATAACCATGAAAAAAGTTCACAATTTCAGTGCGGGTCCTGCCATTCTTCCTGCTGAAGTATTGAAAGAAGCATCTGATGCTTGTATCAATTTTAATAACCTCCATCTCTCGTTGCTTGAGATTTCTCACCGCAGCAAAGATTACGAAGCAGTAATGGATGAAGCTCGTGCATTGGTGAAGGAATTATTTGGTGTTGGTGAAAATTACGAAGTGCTCTATTTAGGCGGAGGTGCAAGTCTGCAATTTGGTATGATTCCTTATAATCTGCTTCGCACGAACGGTAAAGCAGCTTACCTGAATACCGGAGTATGGGCAACAAAAGCCATTAAAGAAGCAAAAATGTTAGGCGAAACTGTAGTTTTAGCTTCATCGGAAGATAAAAACTTCAATTACATTCCTAAAAAATATGATATTCCTGCTGATGCAGATTATTTCCACATCACATCCAACAACACGATTTACGGAACACAAATCAAACAATTCCCTAAATCACCCGTGCCTGTAGTATGCGATATGTCTTCCGATATTTTTTCTCGTCCTATCGACGGAAACCAATTTGGAATGATCTACGCCGGTGCACAAAAAAATATGGGCCCTGCAGGCACCACCATGGTGATGATCAACAAAGATTTGGTTGGTAAAAGCGACCGCAAAAAATTAAGCATGCTCGATTATGCCGTTCACATTAAAGGCGGATCGATGTATAATACTCCTCCTGTATTCCCTATTTATGTCACCATGCTTACCCTTCGTTGGTTAAAGAAAAATGGTGGTGTAAAATGGATTGAAAAAATCAACCAGGATAAAGCCGACCTTATTTACGGTGAGATCGACCGCAATAGTCTTTTCTATGGAACAGCAGAAAAAGAAGACCGTTCCAATATGAATGTTTGCTTCCTGATGAAAAATCCTGAACTCGAAGCGGAGTTTGATGCAATGTGGAAAGCTGCAAATATTTCCGGTATTCGCGGTCACCGCGATGTTGGCGGATACCGTGCCTCCATTTACAATGCAATGCCAATTGAAAGCGTAAAAGCGTTAGTTGAAGTAATGCAGGATTTTGAACGTAAAAAAGGTTAATTAGAAGGTCCATTCCTACAAAAACCGGTCGTTTTGATCGGTTTTTGTTTTTTTGGCTTTTTCATTGAAGCACATATCCTTACATTTGTACATGCGCGTTATTGCCGAAATACCACATCCGGATATCAAAATCACCGTTTTTAGCTGGAATGCAAAATACATCATTAAGCTGGAGGCGGGGCCTTATGAACAGATTTACAAAATCGCCGAAACCGATATTGAAGGTCTGGATAAAGTTAAATCGATGATGGATGGTGAATTCATACAATCCTGCATTCAACGTTTTTTGAGCATGCGCACTGATTTTTCTAATGCATATAAAAAAGTTAACTCCTAAATGAACTCGTCTAAACTTTCCCTTGGCCTAAACATCGGTTTACTTATTGCCGTCATCTTTTTATTTGTAAAAGTATATTCCGGTCCAGCCACCAGTTCCGAAACGGCAGAACCTGCAGAAACAAAAACTGAAATCAGCGGCAAACCAATGGCCGGAGCAAAAATTGCTTTTGTGCGCAATGATTCCATTCAATCTTCCTATAAATTCTACATCAAATCGGAAAAAGAATTGCAGGAATCGAAGGATGCAGCAGAAGCTACTTTGAAAAAGAAAGCTGAATACGCTATGGCGCGCGAGAAAAAATTAAACGACGAAGCGCGTTTCATGACTCAAAGCGAACAACAAAAAGCCATGATGGAATTGCAAAATTTACAAATGGATTACCAGCGCAAACAAGAAGAACTGATGAATGATCTGGCGATGAAAGAACAAAACCTGACCGATAAATTGTATCAGAACATCGAAGCATTTCTTGATGGTTATGTTAAAGAACATAAAATCGATATCGTAATGAATTATGTTCCGCGTTTAGGATTTTTATACATCAATCCGGAAATGGATATTACTGCCGATGTGGTAAAAGGACTAAATGCCGAGTACGATAATGCAATGAACGGAAAATAAGATGCGGGTAGCCGAGGAAAAATTAAAGTCCAATGTTGCCGAGTACATTTTGTACATGTGGCAAATGGAAGACGTGGTGCGATCTTTTAATTTCGATATCGAGGCTATTGAATTCAATTTATTGCGACCAGTTTTAAAATCTGAAGAAGAATTGAAGGCGGAAAAAGAATGGTTTAGTCAGCTTATCCGCAATATGAAAAACCAGGAAATTGAGCAGAAAGGTCACCTCAACGATATTTACGAAATCATTCAGGAACTTTTTTACCTGCATAATACCCTGCTCAATGTAGCCAAGGATCCTTCCTATCTTCAGTTGCACGAAGAGGCAGCACCGGGAATGGAAGATTACCGTTTACGTTCCAAATCTCATTCTATGAATGAAGTGGAACTTTGCTTTAATGCATTATACACTAAATTATTATTACGCTTAAAAAAACAGGAAATCAGCTCGGAAACAGAATCCGCATTTACCGCATTTTCTAAAATGATTTCCTACCTCTGCTCCTCCTATCATAAAATGAAAAAGGGAGAATTAAATTTTAATTTCAATCTGAATTAATTCAGAAATAAAAGGGCCTGAACGAAATTCCACCCTCCGAAAATTCTAAAGCAGGAAAAGGAATTTTAATCCAATTCAAGGAATTCAGCATCACCCGTTGCCATTTTCGCTTAACTGGAATTTTTCGAAAATCGATATCGAATGATAAATAATACTGCCGGTATCGCTGAAATACAGGATATGGATTTCCATTGGCATCGTATGCAGGATTTTCACGGCCGCCAATCATACCCTCTGCACCATAACCAAAAGCCAGATTAATCCATTGGGGAAAACGACTTTCCGATTTTAAAAATGATGCGATGTTAAGGCTTAACCAATAAGTCTGACCATTATAATCTTTTAATGTACGGGATGCAAAATCGGATCCGAGGAGATGGGGACGATATTGACTATAGGAAGTAGGGTGTGATGAAAATTTCATGCGGATTCGTTGCTCTTCCCAACCCAATTGCTGGGAAAGAAATAATCCGCAACCCAAAACATTGGCGCCCATATCCGACCATGAAAATCCCCAACCCGATGAAAATCCGTCCATCACTTCGAGTGTACTGAGGAAAAACAAGGATTGTCCGGCCGACCAACAGGCAGCGGAATTATTTTTTAATCCTGCTCTACGGTATAAATCATTCGAATATTCGGAAAATAAAAAGGCAGTACTTAGATGTCCGATTTTATCCATTTGCATCCATTCATCAAAATCATTGAAGGAATGCATCGGCACCAAATCCTGATCGGCATACCAAACAAAATACAAAGAAGAAACCGTAGCACTATAGGCAATGGATTCGCCAATAATGGTGTTTCGTAAACGATGAGGAGGAATAGAATCTGATGCTACCTGCGCTTGCGAATGGCAATAAATAAAAATGATAAAAACACCTGCTATGTGCTTAACCCACCATTGCATCGGCGTGTGGATATTTGTAATTGGTGCTAATTACTTTTCGTCCGAATAAATAAGCAAGTGTAAGTGCTCCGATTTTACCAACGAACATCGACATGGTGATGATAATTTTCCCTCCAAAAGATAAAGAGGAAGTAATGCCTGTAGATAATCCGGCAGTACCAAATGCCGACACTTGTTCAAAAATCACATCCAATTCACTGCGATCATCCATTGCCAGAATATGCTGTTCGGTTACCATTAATATAATTATCGCCAACAGATTCCACGCGATGAAAAACAGTAATATGGTAAAGGCTTTTAATACGGTATCCGAGAGAATGGTCCGCTTGAACAATTCAACATTTTTCTTTTCGCGCATAGTGGCAACAGTAGATGCCCATAATATGGCAAAGGTGGATGTTTTTATACCGCCACCGGTAGAATTTGAAGATGCTCCAACAAACATTAAGAATAGAAAGATCATTAGAGTAGGCGTGGTTAATCCGCCAATATCCACCGTATTAAATCCCGCTGTTCGGGTAGTTACCGACTGAAACAGGGAAGTGATCACCATTTCTCCGCCGTTTTTCCCTTCGAGTGTATTGTTGTATTCGAAAATAAAAAACAGGATTGCACCTGCCGTAAGGAGAATCAGTGAAAAATACAGCGCAACTTTGGTATTAAAATTAATCCGTTTCCAAGGTTTACGCATGCGTTCGCGGACATTCTCCAGCGAGAACAAATCGAAAATTGCCATGAAACCGAGTGAACCAAAAAAGATCAGAATAATCAAATCGATATGCAGAAAATAATTGTTTACAATATGCTCATTGTACATTCCATTATAGAAAATGGAAAATCCGGCATTGTTAAAAGCGGAAATGGAATGGAATACTGAAGCAAAAACACGATCGCCGGTAGTGGGGGTCAGCGGATTATTTTCGCCCAGGAAAAAATAAAATAAAATGGCTCCGCTTAGCTCAAAGAACAAACTCCAGAATAAAATTTTACGAAGCATTTTCACGGCCGATTCAAGTGTACCGCGTTTTGCATAATCATCCAGAAACGAATGGTATTTTACCCCAATTCCGAATTTCGACATCAGAATAATAAATGCCACGAATCCAACAATGTTTAATCCCCCAACCTTAATTAA
>JAIBBF010000087.1 GCA_019694795.1 Flavobacteriales bacterium
ACCTATACCGTTACCGGAACAGATGCCAATGGATGTTCTTCCACTTCTACTGTAACTGTAACTGTAGATTCGCAAATCACTGCAAGTGCCGGTTCTGACGTAAGCATTTGTAATGGCGATAACACTACACTGAATGCAAGTGGTGGAACAAACTATAGCTGGTCGCCAAGCACCGGATTAAGTGATCCGAATATTGCCAATCCGGTTGCAAGTCCAACAAGCACTACCACCTATACAGTAACTGCAAGTTCCGGTCAATGTACCTCAACGGCTTCGGTAACTGTTACTGTAAATAATTTACCTGCTGCTCCAGTTGTTTCGCAAAGTGGAAATGATTTAGCTTCTACCGCTGCGGTTTCTTACCAATGGTATTTGAACGGTTCACCAATTGCGGGTGCTACCTCGCAAACCTTTACTCCGGTTGTGAATGGTGACTATACCGTTGAAATTACAGATGCCAATGGTTGTTCCATGATGTCGGCAACTCCGTTTACCTTCAGTGGAATTGGAGCAGGAATTCTTGAAGAAGTTAACTCGAATTACATTCACATCTACCCTAACCCAAGTTCAGGAATCTTCACCTTAGAAGTGAATGCACCATGGGATGGTAACCACAAAGTTGAAATTGTAAATGCTGTGGGACAAGTGGTATATAGTACTTCTTTGACATTAGTTTCCGGACAAAATGCAAAAACAGATGTTCATCTTCCTGCAATTGCACCGGGAATGTATTCCGTAAAAATTTCGAACAACGATCACAGCGCTGTAAAACGCATTGTGAAAATGTAATCGTTCAATCATTCTGAAAAAGGGTCGTCGGATTTCGATGACCCTTTTTTATTTTGCAAAGGCGGCTGCTAATGCCGGATCATTTCCTTCAACCACATCTTTCCATGTATAATTAATTAAAACACCGGGTAAAAAACTTCCCTTCTCTTGTTCGTCCAACTGAAAAGTATTTGTACTGTACATAAAAAATGCATTGAGTTGCGGCAAATAAATACGTTGTATCTCACCATGGTGATAGAGATTGCCTCCGCTGGGTTCTCCGATAAATGTGGCTTTGGTTTTTTGTTTTAATTCCACTGCATTCATCAATGAAGATGAAATTACTTTTCTGCCCACCAATACAATAAAGCGATCCGGATGATTGAGGTATGATTTTGAAATGGACTTTACAAAGGGTTCTATCAATGCAGAATTTCCACCCGGATTACTGCGTAAATCCAAAATAATTTTCTTTGGTTTTTTGACTTTAACACAATGAAATAATTCTTTGTTGAAGGATGAAAATTTATGATTGGGATCTTCGTTGCATTTTTCGTAATTGAAATATAGGGTTTGTGAAGTATCGATGTATTCGTACCAGTAATTTGCACTTTTTCTATAGGGCAACATTTTTCTTACCACATCGGCATAGGTCCAGTTTATTTTTGTTTCCGGTTTATTGGGGAAAAGTCGAAAGTTTGCATGAATGGTATCTCCATTCCATTTCTGTACCTGAATGGAATTGAGACTATCGGTGTGGAGTATTCCCATTCCGGATAGGACGACCGTATTATGAAAATAAAATTCGCTCATGCTTAATACGTACCAGGGATTATCCTGTTTAATCCGCCTTGAAATGGAACTAAATATCGATTCTGCTTTTTGTCCGTTTATCGCTAATAATTTACCAAGGTGTAAAGTGGTCAGTTCCGAAGAGGTAACTGTAATGATAAATCCTTCTTTTAAAATCCGGCCTCTGAATGGCAATATGTAATTTTCTTTGGGAAATAAAATGGTGTGTTCATCATTGATTTCCTGCAATATTCCGATTAAAGCGAGATTGGTTTGTTCGGCCGACCAATTCTTCTGTTTTAATTCGTCCAGCTGCTCTTTCCATTTTTCTTTCGAAATATATCCGAATGGTTGAACATGTTTGCCTGAGATTACCTGATATACACTATCAATTTCTGTGGCATATTTGTTTTGGGCTTTCAGGAATAGTCCGCTCAATAAAAACAGCAGGAAGAGAATGTTTTTTTGCACCATGATCATGAGTTAGTGGTAGGACGATCAGGCAAAGCAATTGTTACAAATCTCCACTCAGAAATCTTCAAAATTCTGAAGTGTCCGAATGTCAACAATATGAACACCGGTAAAATAATGCAGTAAAATTGTTTTATAATCGAATCCGAGTTTTGCCATTTTCATTGCGCCCTCCTGGCATAATCCCACACCGTGACCAAATCCTCTTCCTCTTAACAGAATGGTATTTTCATTGAGCATTTCCACACTGAAAAAGGTGGATTTAAGATTCAGCTCCGTTCGCATATTTTTAAACGGAATGCTTTTGTTGCAGGAACTCAGACAATACATGCGGTAGGGCTGCTTAAAATTACTGCAGTAATTAAAACAGGTGGAATCCTGCACGGGAATGCTGTAGCGTTTAAGATAAGAAGCCCATTCGAGCGCGGTAATTTCTTTTTTCCAATATGCATTGGGTTGCGAAACGCAATAGGGATCTTTCACCGATCTTAAATAGGGAACAGCTTTGGTCCACACCTGTTCCGAATTGGCTGTTTGTCCACCACAATTCGAATGAAAGGCTGCAGTTATCATTTTTAGACTGTCGTCCACAATTACAATTCCATGCGTAAGCTGTGTAGCTTTTAAAATTTCTACGTTGGCTTTTCCTTTTCCTTTAAACGCCTGGCAATGCACCTGATCGCACAAGTGAAATCCTTCTTCTTCGTGTTTGTATAAATGTGCAAGGGCATAGGTTCTGGAAATGATGGATTGCACTTTATAAAACTCCTGATGATGTCCGTAACCGGCCTCCGCCTCCACTACCCCGGCCAAATAATCTTCCAGATCGAGGTGATTGATGATGCGCAGTGAGCCATTAAAATAATCGATCGAAATTTTTCCGCGATATGTTTTTTCTTTTCCGCTGGGTTGGATGCCTTTGAATTTGATATCGGCGGCGGAGTCCTGCGGAACAAATAATACCTGACGAAAAACGCCGGTTTCGCCATTGAGGGAAACGACTTTTACACCATTGGTATCGCCGGAAATTTTGAGTGCATTACCCGGAATTAATTTCCCCAATTCGAGCGAATCGCCAAATAATTTGTAATCACCGAGGGAGGGGTTAACCATGACCGAAAACTGCGGATCGTGACGAAAAATTCCGATGCGCACTTGTTGGCCGTGGACGATGAACAGTTGACCAAAACAGACAAAAAGAAATGAAAGGAATAATTTTCTCCCTGAGCACATAAAGCAAAATTAAGCAATGCCTGTGCCGGGTTGATGTCAGGATTTCAGAGTTTTCAACATGAGACTGGCAGTTAACGCCGATGCTCCACTGTTACCCAGTATTTCACGAAGTGATTGGTAGTCGCGCAACAATTGATCACGCTCCGCCGTGCCCGGTAAAATCCGTTGTAATTCGCGGCTTAATTGCTCCACATTAAAATCATCCTGAATTAACTCCTTAACCACTTCCCGATCCATGATGAGATTCACCAATGAGATGAATTTGACTTTGATCAGCCGACGCGCAATGTGGTAGGAAATTTTGCCTCCTTTGTAACACACCACTTCGGGAATATTCAGCAAAGCCGTTTCGAGCGTGGCCGTACCTGAAGTGACGAGTGCAGCTTCTGAATTCCGGAGAATATCATAGGTTTTTCCGAATACAAGAGGAATGGTATGATTCCCCATAAACGAGCGGTAATATTCCTCCGTTTGCGAAGGAGCTCCTGCAATAACAAAATCGTAATCGGGAAATTTTTTGCTGGTGGCCAGCATGATGGGCAACATACGTGATATTTCCTGTTTGCGGCTACCCGGTAATAAAGCGATGATGGGTTTAACCCTTAGTCCTAATGATTTCTTCCATTCAGTATCTGCAGCCGGTAAATGTTGAATGGCATCGAGCAGTGGGTGTCCCACAAACTCCACTTCATAATTCCATTTGCGGTAAAACTCTTTTTCGAAGGGCAGAATCACAAACATTTTATCGACCACCTCCCGAATGGTTTTCACCCGCGATTGTTTCCATGCCCATACCTGGGGAGAGATGTAATAAAACACCTTTATACCATGTTCCCGCAACTTTTTAGCCACGCGGAGATTAAATCCGGGATAATCTACCATAATCACCACATCGGGCTTAAAACGCAGAATATCTTCCACACAAAACTTCATGTTGCGCAGAATGGTTTTCAGGTTCATGAGGACTTCCGTAAATCCCATAAAGGCGAGTTCGCGGTAATGCTTCACAATGGTGGCCCCTTGTTCCTGCATCAGATCTCCACCCCAGGCACGGAATTGCGCCTGATCGTCGATCTTACGAAGTTCCTTCAGCAAGTTCGAGGCATGCAAATCGCCTGATGCTTCTCCGGCTATGATGTAGTATTTCATCGAAGAAATTTAAAGGCCATGAATGCGGCAACTTCCACCAGCGAAACTGCTACCAATCCTTTACTGGCACGTTCGAGTTTCCAATGAAAAAACACGAAATAAAAGAGGAATAATGTCGGCAACATGCAGAAGGTAAAAATCTGATTTTGGTATTCGCCTCCCTGTAAAAAATATCCCCAATACTTGCTCCATGGTCCGTAGGAATAAATCACCTGCTTCCCTGCAGCGTATCCTAAAAAGGGCAATAAAAGTCCCGCAATCATTCCATAGAGCGGCTTATCGAATTTATCCATTTCAGAATTGGTATTTGAGTTTTTTCATCACACTGTGAGCGGTCATATCGTATTGTGTGGGCACGAGTGATACATAGCCATGTTCCAGTGCCCAGATATCGGTGTCGGAAGATTCATCGTAACTTTTGAATTCACCCGTGAGCCAGTAATAGGGTTTTCCGAGCGGATCGTTTCTTAAATCGAATTTATCTTCCCAGAAGGCATGGGCCTGGCGACAAATTTTTATGCCTTTGATTTTATTGGAAGGCAATTTTGGAATGTTCACATTGAAACAAATTCCTTCGGGCATTCCTTTTTGCAGGACCTCCTTCACGACCGACTTCACCACTTTTTGTGCGGGTTTAAAATCGGCATTCATCGAATAATCGAGCAGTGAAAATCCGATGGATGGAATCCCTTCCAGCGCACCTTCAACAGCGGCCGACATGGTACCTGAATACAACACATTGGTGCTTACGTTAGAACCGTGATTGATACCCGAAACGATAAGATCGGGTGAAAATTTCAGGATTTCATAAATACCCAACTTCACACAATCTACCGGCGTACCGGAAGTGGAATAGGCTTCGAGTTTTCCGTATTCTTTGGACTGACTCATTCGCAAGGGTTCATTCACCGTAATGGCATGCCCCATTCCCGATTGCGGACTATCCGGTGCAACAATTACAATACGTCCGAATCCCTTTACCGCCTCTACCAAAGCACGAATGCCCGGAGCTGTAATACCATCATCGTTGGTTACCAGAATAACTGGCTCTTTTCGTTTGTTCATACCGTAAAAATACATTTTTAGGCGCATCCACACTATTTCCCAACAATCTCCGTCTTTAGTCTAAAGTTTGTATCTTCATCCTCCTAATTGAACAACACATGAATTATCAGTCGGACGTGGAAGCTTTGGACGCTTTCGTTCTAAAATACAAGGATCTGAAAAAGGAAATCGGCAAAGTGATTGTCGGCCAGGAGCAGGTGGTGGATGAAGTGTTGATTTCTATTTTCTCGAAGGGACACTGCCTTCTGGTTGGTGTTCCCGGTTTAGCAAAAACCTTATTGGTGAATACCATTTCGGATGCATTGGGTCTTAGTTTTAACCGCATTCAGTTTACCCCCGATTTAATGCCGAGCGATATTATCGGTTCCGAGATTCTCGATGATACACGTAATTTCCGTTTTATTAAGGGTCCACTTTTCGCCAATATCATTCTTGCCGATGAGATTAACCGTACGCCTCCTAAAACGCAATCGGCCTTATTGGAAGCGATGCAGGAAAAAGCGGTTACCGCAGCGGGAAAACGTTATAAACTGGAAGACCCGTTTTTTGTACTGGCTACACAAAATCCCATTGAACAGGAAGGTACCTATCCCCTGCCCGAAGCGCAATTGGACCGTTTCATGTTTAATATTTGGGTGGACTATCCCAAATTTGAAGAGGAATTAGCCATTGTACGCAGTACCACCTCTAACACCAAGGTGAGTCTGAATAAAATTCTCAATGCCGAAGAAATTATTTATTTCCAGGATTTAATTCGTCGCATTCCCGTTGCGGATAATGTACTGGAATATGCCGTAAAACTTGCCAATAAAACGCGTCCGAATACTTCCATGGCCACCGATCTGGTGAATAAATACATCAGCTGGGGCGCGGGTCCGCGTGCTTCGCAATACCTGGTTATCGGAGCTAAATGTCACGCCGCCACCAAAGGAAAATACTCGCCCGATATTGAAGATGTGAAAGCCGTTGCAGAACCGATTTTACGTCACCGTATTGTTCGCAATTACATGGCTGAAGCAGAAGGTTACTCGCTGGAGAAAATCATTGCTTCTTTGTTGTAATCCCTCAGCGCTCAAAAAAAAAGTACCTGAATGGAATGGCCAAAACAGGTACTTGAAAAAAAAAAAAAAAATAGTTCTTATTGCTGATTCTGATCGATTCCTCCGGTGAATTCCTGAGAAATCGCTCCTTTTTCAACGCGTAATTTTCCGCCACCTTCGGTTACGATTACAACGGTTGTATCTTTAATTTCTTCGATTTTACCGTGAATACCGCCAATGGTAACGATGCGTTGACCTTTTTCCAATCCTTCTCTGAATTTTTTCGCTTCTTTCGCTTTGCGGGCTTGCGGACGAATCATAAAGAAATAGAATACCAGAATCATCAATCCGATCATGATGATGGAAGGAAGTGGACTTTGTGCAGGAGCTGCAGCTTGTAATAATACGGTGCTGAATGACATTTTATTTTGGATTTATAGGATGAACATTATTCATTAGGCGAAGCCACAAAACCGGTGAGCTTCACTTCATTTTTGGTTGGTACTGTATTGGCAAGAATGGTAACGGTTACATCTTGTTTTCCGCTCTTGTGTTCGGAGTCGAAGTTCACTTCAATGGTACCGGTTTCTCCCGGTTTAACCGGATCTTTTGGCCAGCTTTTGGGAACGGTGCAACCACAGGAACCACGAGCCGATTGAATTAATAAATCCGACTTACCTGTATTGGTAAATTCGAAGGAATATTTTACTACTTGTCCTTTAGAAATAGTTCCGAAATCGTACAAAGGCGTTTCGAATTCCATTACCGGCGGATTTTCCGGATCGATGTGTGCCGAATTAATTTCATCTGCACCTACATTGGCTTCATTGCTGCAGGATACCAATCCCACCATAAGTGAAGCAACTAAAAACGATGATAAAACTGTCTTTTTCATTGCAAAAAACATAGTTAATTTTCGATAAGACCTCTTCCTATTTTTTTGATTTTTCCTTCTTTTTTCAATTCCAGGAACACTTTATCCAGAATTCCGTTGATGAATCCGTTGGAGCGTGGTGTGCTGTAGAATTTAGAAATTTCGATGTATTCGTTAAGTGTAACTTTAACTGGAATGGTTGAAAATTCGCGCACCTCGGTGATGGCCATTTTCATGAGCAACATATCCATTGAAGCAATCCGTTCCAATTCCCAGTTTTCGGTTTTTGAAGAAATGATGTCTTCGTTTTCCTGACTCTGAAGAATGCTTTTGCGGAAAAGATCGCGGACAAATTTTTCGTCTTCTTCTTTGTCCTTATACAAATCGGACAATGCCGCAAATTCGTTGTCGCTTTCTTTAAATCCTTTAATGGTTTTTAAAACAGTAGCACAAACCAGGTCGATATCATCCACCCAATTGATGGAGGTTTCTTCGAGGTAATTCAGAACGGTTTCGCCATTGGCAATTTTGTCTTTGAAAAAAGCCATAATAAAATCCTGACCCTCTTCGAACGAACGACCCGGATCCGTCATGTATTTCGCATATTCTTCTGAAGTGCGCAGTTCATTAAAAATTTTCTTGA
>JAIBBF010000088.1 GCA_019694795.1 Flavobacteriales bacterium
TCTGCAATGGCAGATGTAGCAAAGGAAGCAGGCTTACCTGTTTTGCTGGCGTTAATTTCGGCAGAACGTTTTCGTCCGATTCCATTATCGCGAATAAGAATTTCATATTTTTTTTCACCCTTCCCGTTAATGATAATTTCAATCAGAGAATCGGATTTACGTTCCGGTAATATTCCATGGTGAATTGCATTTTCAATTAAAGGTTGCGTAATCAGCGAAGGAATAAAACGATGTGAGGGATCGATGGGATCATTGAATTGGATTTCGAAACGAAATGCATCGTTAAAACGATTTTTCTCCAACTCCATGTATTTCCCTATGAATTCCACTTCCTCTTTCAACGTAATTACTTCCTGCCGGGTGAGTTCGAGTGAGCGTCGCAATAAGGTTGAAAATAAACTCAGGTTTTTATAGGCCGACTGATTATCGCCATCCACTACCTGCGATTGAATTACACTAAGGGTATTAAAAATAAAATGAGGATTCATTTGAGAACGTAAGGCTTTTAACTCAGCCTGGAGTGTTCTTATTTTTAAAATCTCGCGATCGATAGCCTCCTTGTTTTTCCGTCGAATCAGGGTAATTCTCCAGCGAACAATAAACCATAAAATGAATATGAACCCGATAAAACATAAACCAATAAACCAAGGCTTCAAATAAACGGGAGTGAGAATGACCAAACTCAAAAATTGATGAGCAGATGAAATTCCCGATTCGTTAACAGCGAAATATTCAAGTTTAAATGTACCATGAGGTAAGCGGGATTCGCTTAAGAGATAACGTTGCGCTCCGGTAAGAAATTTCCAGGTGGAGTCGATCCCGTGAATTTTATAAAACAGCGTATCGTTGCCGGCCGATTTTAAATTGGGGAGGACTTCGAACTGAAGCAGTAATTCGTTGGAATAAAAATCGGATTGAAGATTACGATTGGTTTCTTTAAAGGATCCGCCCATTCGTTTTAGGCGTACAATGGGGGGTACGACATTTAATTTAGGATACTCATCGAAAATCAGGAGTCCGTTTTTCTCCACCACCAATAACTTTTCATTCCAGTTATGCAGTGCAATAATATTTTCAAAATCCAGTCCATGTAAACGATCATAGCTATGCCACATCGTCCCATCGAAACGGAGTATCGATTTTCCGTCGCTTACCAGAAGATCGGGACCGATGCAAATCAAATCGAAGATGCGGTCTACCGGACATTCCATTTTTTTCTCAATGCCGAAGTTGGAATTGATGGCGTAAATCTGGTTTTTGCGACTGAAATAAAACACATCTCCACAAGCACTGAGATTTCCTCCTTCGCGTAATAAATCTTGATGATTTCCCGGAAATAATTTCTCGTTCTGAATGTTGAGCGTATAGCGGTCGATCAATAAAATACCTGAACTGGATTGTGCCAGCAAATAGTTTCCCGTAGAAAAAATATCCGTAAACCAAATATTGGGGAATTCCACCACATGAGGTGCAGAGGGCGGGATCAATTCTATTCCCCGGGAACTGGCAATTGCAATTGAATCGCCACTTAATGCGAGTATGGCTTTAGCGGGATTGGTATAGGAGCTGGATTTCAATTTTAGTGTTACAGGATCCAGCTGAATAAAATCTTTGCAGAATAAATGAATACTCGATTTGGAAACCTGTATCGACTGAACTTCATTTCGACTTTGCACATCGAACTGAGCAGTAATTTCTCCATTGGAGGAACATCGCAAAACCCTTCCACGATAGGTTCCGATAATGAGGGAAGTATCACTTTCCACCGCCACTTTCGAAATGTTTTCGAAGCGATTAAGAATGCGCTCGGCACTGAGTGATCTGATTTTTAAGGAAGGAATAATCAACATTCCATCGTGAAGCGTGCCCAGTAATAATGAGCCTTCGTTACTTTCGTAAATGGCCGACAAATCGAAACGCGAGAAATATTTTCCTTCGAATTCCAGGTTCTCATTGTAGAGGTATAATCCCCCGAACGAACAAATAAAATAACCACCGTCTTTGCGATCGATGATCCAGGTTAATTTATCCTGAATATCATATCCCGGCAATGATTTTGGAAAATCGTGCTTTACCGTTCCGAATGGAATCAACGTATTTGTATTGGGATGATAAACCAGATAATCGCCTTTTTGTTTCAGGATAAACACGTAACCCTGGCGAAAGGGGACTTCAGAATGAATGGTGACTTTTCCACTTGGAAGGTGATAACCTAAAAAATCGACACCATCTTTAACAAAGATAAAATCATCCGTAAGCTGACCATCAAAAAACTGCGCTTTGGTTTTGCTTTGCAATACGACTTTGTTCAGCACTACCGTATCCTGAAAAAGAAGAATGAGTTTATCATCCTGCATGCGGTAAACCTGATTCTTGTATTTAAAAAATTCTGAAAATCCGCGTTGCTTTTTCGATAAGGAATCAATTTTGGTCACCTTTAAATTCCGGTCGTCGGCAATAAACACATGATCATAAAAATTGGAACACAGTATCCGGTGTTCATCCAATTGAATCAGATTTCGCAATGGTGAGCTCTCCCCTTCGAAGGAGAAATGGTTAATTTGAATTCCGTTATAAACCGACAATCCCAGTTCATGTCCGATATACACTTTGCCTTCTGCACTTTGAAAAATATCGTAAACCGTGTTGCTGGGTAATTCATTGCCTTTACCGGTGGTGTAGTATTTTAAATCCCACTGCGAAAAAATCGGCTGAACCGACAGCATGAATAAAACCACTAAGAATCCCCGGAGAGCACGAATCATAAATCAAAATTAATCAATTCAGTGCCCCTATCATTTGTTTCGGAAGATTTAGCGAAGGCTTCAGAAGATTTACGCTTTTTTAGAATGGATTTCCCTGCTGAACGCGCAGGTTTCGCACTTGTTTTTTGTGGAGAAAAAGCGAATATAAAACTGACGACCCAAATAAAAAATGGCCAGTAACAATGCTGCTATTACCAATATATTCTGCATCAGCTTAAAAGATGATAAGTTAATCCTGCACCAAGATAAGCCAAAACGCCCATAAACAACAATTGAATCAAGGGCCATTTCCAGGATTTGGTTTCGCGTTTCACCACGGCAAGAGTGGCCATACATTGCATAGCGAATACATAAAACACCATGAGCGAAACTCCGGTAGCCAGCGAATACACCGGTTTCCCGTCGGCACGTTTTTCTGCGCGCAGGCGTTGCAATAAGGGTAGATTTTGTTCACCGTCGTCCTGCACCGAATAAATGGTTGCCAGTGAACCGACAAACACTTCGCGGGCGGCGAATGAAGTGATGAGTGAAATTCCAATTTTCCAATCATAACCCAATGGCGCAATAACAGGTTCTATTCCTTTTCCGAGTTGACCCATATAGGAATTTCCGAGTCGAATGGAAGCTTCAATTTGAGAGCGGTCTTCCTCTGCCATGCTCATATAAACCGGACTCTCCTGCAATGATGCAATTTTAGCAGCAGATTTTTCTTCTCCTCCAAAACTGGCCAATACCCAAAGAATGACGGATATGGCAAGAATAACTTTACCGGCATCCAGCACAAAAACTTTTACTTTTTCCCAAACGGTAAGTCCCACATTTTTCCATTGTGGTGCTTTGTACGATGGTAATTCGAGCAGTAAAAAACTTTTTTCACTGGTGCGGATAAATGCTTTTAAAATAGCCGCAATTCCCAAAGCAGCAATCAATCCGAGTGCGTATAATGCAAACAAAACGAGTCCCTGTAAATTGATTATACCAAACACTTTTTGATCGGGAATTACCAATGCAATCAATAAGGTATAAACCGGAATTCGTGCACTGCAACTCATTAATGGAGCCACCAAAATGGTGATGAGGCGCTCTTTCCAGTTGCTAATGGTACGCGTTGCCATTACACCGGGTATGGCACAGGCTACACTGGATAAAAGTGGAACAACACTTTTACCATTGAGTCCAAGCGGACGCATCAGTCGGTCCATTATAAACACCACACGTGCCAGGTAACCGCTTTCTTCGAGTAAAGCGATAAAGAAAAACAGTAATGCAATTTGGGGGACAAAGACCACTACTCCACCGATTCCGGGAATAATTCCCTGTGAAATTAAATCATAAAAATTCCCTTCCGGTAAATGAGCGGATGTCCATTCGCTGAATGCTGCAAATTGCGCATCGATGAAGTCCATAGGCAAGGCAGCAAACGAATAAATCATTTGAAACAACACCAACAGAATGGCTGCGAAAATGAAATAACCCCAAATGGGATGAACAAGAATGCGGTCGAGTTTTAGATTTCCTTCTTGTTTTGTTTTCACATCACGTGTGAGCACTTCGGATAACAAAAACCGGATTTTTTTGAAACGCAGTTCTGCCTCTTCCGATTGCGCTGAAGTATTTTCTATTGCTGCAACCTGAAATCCATCAAGAAAAGGCTTTGCTGCTTTTTGAATCTGATTCGATTGAATGGCCTGTTTTAAACGATCCGTTCCAAAACCAACACGTGCATTAGCTTCAACGATCTGGGTCCCCGGAAAAGCCTCTTTTAATTTGGCCACATCGATACGAATTCCATTTCGCTGAGCGATGTCATTCATGTTGAGCACCAGCAACGATGGCAATCCGAGATCGTAGATTTGCGAAAAGAGAAATAAGTTTCGTTCGAGATTGGATGCATCGGCCACCACAACTGCCAGGTCGGGGTAATGTTTGTGTTGGGGATTTCTCAATACTTCATACACCACTTTTTCGTCGTTCGACCGGGGATAAATACTGTAGGTACCGGGGAAATCGATGAGTTGATGCGTTTGATCGCCAATGCGGATATCACTGAGTTTAAGGTCGACCGTAACCCCCGGGAAATTTCCAACATGTTGTCGCATTCCGGACAAATGATTGAAAATTGAACTTTTGCCCGTATTGGGATTTCCGAATAATGCGATCCTCATGATGTATACGTTGAAATCAGGATACGACTTCTACCAGCCTGGCTTCATCGAGGCGCAAAGATAAAACATAATCCCCCACCTCAATGGCAATGGGATCACCGAATGGTGCCTTAAACAGGATGCGCAGTTCTTGTCCGCTCACCAATCCCATCTCCAACAGTTTCGGCTTTAAAGGCGAATCTATTATCGATTTAATACGCACAGGTTCCAAAAAAGGAACATTAACCAGCAAACGATCCATTGTATTCTTGTTGCTACAAAAATACCATCACCGGGTGACATGGCTTATCCCCTTTTTAGGGTATTTTCTAAAAATATGAAGCCAAAAACCAACCTAGGTGAAAGTACCCTGGTCCCGCCCGGGAAACTCAGTACAAATACGGGAATTTTGGCCAATTCGGGAAATTTTCCCGTTTTTGGAAACAATTTTGAATCTAAATCGTTAAATTGGTAGAAATTCTTGCTTATGGAAAGTCAGAACGCCCGCATTTTTATTGTAGAGGATGATAAATTCTACGGTAAATTATTGGCTCATCAGCTCACGATGAACCCGGATAATCAGGTTGAAATTTTTAGCAGCGGCAAGGAATTGCTCGACAACCTGCATCGCAAACCGGATGTGATTACCATGGACTTTTCGCTTCCCGATTATAGTGGTAACGACCTCCTGAAGCGCGTGCTGCAGGTGGACCCGAATGCTTGCGTGATTGTGGTAAGCGGACAGGAAGATATTACCACTGCGATTGAACTTCTTCACCAGGGTGCTTACGATTATATCGCGAAAAATGATGAAACCAAAAACCGCTTATGGAAAGTGGTAAACAACATCATGCAGAACCGCAATCTGAAAGAAGAGATTGATGAATTAAAAAAAGAAGTGCAATCGAAATATGATTTTTCGAAAACCATTATTGGTAAAAGCGCTGAAATTAAATCTTTGTATCACCTGGTGGAGAAAGCCTGTAATTCTACCATCAACGTAAGTATTACCGGCGAAACAGGAACAGGAAAAGAAGTTGTTGCAAAAGCCATCCATTATCATTCGCCGCGCAACAAGAAAAAATTTGTTGCAGTAAACGTAGCCGCCATTCCAAGAGAATTAATCGAAAGCGAATTGTTTGGTCACGAAAAAGGATCATTTACCGGTGCCATTGAACGCAAAATCGGAAAGTTTGAAGAAGCACAGGGTGGAACATTATTCCTTGATGAAATCGGAGAAATGGATCTGAACATGCAGGCCAAATTATTGCGTGTATTGCAGGAGCGTGAATTATCGCGCATTGGCGGAAACCAATTGATAAAATTAGATGTAAGAATTATTGCCGCCACCCACCGAAACTTGCAGGAAGAAGTTGCTGCAGGAAGATTCCGTGAAGATTTATATTATCGTTTAATCGGATTACCTATAGAAATTCCACCACTGCGTGATCGCGGTAGTGACGTTATTATTATTGCCAAACATTTTATTGAACTGTATTCGAAAGAAAATAAAACACCAAAACTGAATTTATCGGATAGTGCTGCCGAGAAATTGATGTCGCACCCCTACCCAGGTAATGTACGCGAATTAAAATCGGTGATTGATCTGGCATGTGTTATGGCAGACCATAACCAAATTGAACCGGAGCACATCAAGTTTCGTCCATTGAATAATAATGGTCAGGATTTATTCCTCAAAGAAATGACCCTTGAACAATACACCGCTACAATTATTAAACGTTATCTCGATAAATACGATCAGAATGTTTTAAAAGTGGCCGACAAACTGGAGGTGGGTAAATCGACCATTTACCGGATGATGAAGGAAGGGAAGATTAAACAAAATATGTAATGAAGAGTTAATCGATATTATTAAAATACTTCCCGTTTGAAAAATAAAAATGAAATAGAAGCACTTCAACGTCAACTCAAAGAAGAAATAAAGGCCAGAAAAATGGCTGAAGATTCTCTTAAAAAAAGGGAAAAAGAAATTTCTATATTAAAAATTGAGCAAACACTTCTTCTCGAAAAGTTAGAAAATTCCGATGCAGAATACATTAACCAAACAACTATACTTGAAAATATCATTCAGGAAACACCATATCCGGTAATTTGGATTTCACCCGGAGATCTTCAAATTATTTTTACCAATGAATCGGGTAATGAATTCCTGAATCAACTAAAGCGGATTCCTACAGCGAAAAAAAAATGGGAAAAGTTTGTTCTGAATCCGGTTAAAAATAACACCCATACAACCCTTGATCTGCATTTGAAGGAAACCATCTATCAAATTCATGGAATTTACATTCCGGAACTTAATCAAAAGGTTATTTATGCATTCGATATTTCACGTTTAAAAGCAACCCAGGAAGCCTTATTAAAAAGTGAAACGAGGTATAAAATCATGGTGGAGTCGGTTACCGATATCATTTACCGTGTAACACATGAAGGTTTTTTTACTTATGTCAATCCCATTGCAGAAAAAATATTGGGGTATTCCATTGAAGAATTTAAAAAAATGCATTTTTCGGATTTAATCCGTGAAGATTACCGTGAAGAAATTGTAACCTATTACATCAATCAGGGAATAAATGATATTCCAAATTCATATAAAGAATTTCCCGTTATTACTAAAAGCGGAAAAGAAATTTGGATTGGACAAAATGTGACACTGGTTTTCGAAAACGGATTGGTTTCTGAAGTTTATGCATTGGCAAGGGATATCACCTCCATTAAAAAAACGGAAGAAGAAATTGAGAGTTCCGCTAACCGAATGAAATCGCTGGTTGAAAACCTGGAGGCCGGAATTCTGATGGAAGATGAAAACAGGAAAATTATACACGTAAATGAAACCTTCTGTAAACTGTTAAGAATTCCTGTTAGTCCTAAAGAATTAATCGGTCAGGACTGTACCAATTTTGCAAACCTGAGTAAACACCTGTTTGCAGATCCCGATCTTTTTGTAAGTGAGATAGACCAATTAATT
>JAIBBF010000089.1 GCA_019694795.1 Flavobacteriales bacterium
CCGATTTTTAATGCGCCACCTAATAAAACGGAAGTCTTTAAGGCAATCATTTCAATGTATTCGTCAATGCTTACATCATCCCTCGTTTCAAATTCCATATCGAATTGTTGTCCTTCGCAAACTTCAATGGCCGTTTTGGAAAAAATGGAAATGACTTCCGGTAATTTTTCGGGCTTACACTGACTCAATAATTGATAAGCAATCACCAACATTCCATCGCCGCTCAGGATGCCTACATTACTATTCCATTTGGCATGTACCGTTGGTTTTCCCCTGCGCAATGGGGCTTGATCCATAATGTCATCATGTATCAAAGAGAAATTATGAAATAATTCAATGGCGATAGCTTGCGGCAAAACATCGCTTGATTTACCTCCGAAAAGTTCATGCCCCATTAACAATAAAACTGGTCGCATACGTTTGCCACCGAGTGATAACAGGTAATGCATGGGTTCATACAATTCCTTCGGTTTTTCCGGGAATTTTAATTCGCGAATTCCCTGTTCAACCAATTGCATGTATGACTGTATTTTTTCCATTATTGGATCAGGCTTAATAAATAGGTTCCGTATCCGCTTTTTGTAAGTGGTTCTGCAATTTTTGCCAGTTGCTCTTTAGAAATAAATCCATTTTTAAAAGCAACTTCTTCTATACATCCAATGCGTAAACCTTGACGTTCCTCAATCACTTGCACAAATTGTCCGGCCTGCATCAGCGAAGCAAATGTTCCGGTATCCAGCCATGCAGTACCTCTGTCGAGAACGCTTACTTTTAGATTACCGCTTTTTAAATACTCTTTATTTACATCCGTAATTTCATACTCACCACGTGCACTGGGTTTCAGATTTTTTGCAATTTCTATCACGTTGTTGTCATAAAAATATAATCCCGGAACTGCAAAATTTGATTTTGGTTTACTTGGTTTTTCCTCAATCGAAATGGCATTCATATCCTGATCGAATTCCACCACACCATAACGCTCCGGATCACTTACGTGATAGGCAAAAATCACTGCTCCGTCGGGATTGTAATTTTCTTTCAGATTTCTGCCAAGACCTGTTCCGTAAAAAATATTATCACCCAAAATTAAAGCAGCACTGTCATTGCCCACGAATTCTGCCCCAATAACAAAAGCCTGTGCTAAACCGTTCGGAACTTTTTGTTCGGCATAACTGAAATTACATCCCAATGAAGAACCATCACCCAGCAATTTCTGAAAGTTGGGGAGATCATGTGGTGTTGAAATAATTAATATATCCTTGATCCCTGCGCTCATTAAGGTCGACAAAGGATAATAGATCATCGGTTTATCATATACCGGCATCAGCTGCTTGCTAACGGCCAGTGTTAAGGGGTGTAATCGGGTTCCGGATCCACCGGCTAGAATAATGCCTTTCATAACAGAAAAAAATAAAACAATTAACTATGAATTTAGTTTTCAGAATCGGAATCTTTTTTTTCCACTTGTAAACTGCTCAAATCTTCATCGATTTCCTCATCAAAAATTTCAAGGTAAGGTTCGCGGAAAGCTTTCGTAGTTACCCATTTGTCCAACGTCATCAGCAGCGAAGGAAGAATAACCAGGTTACAAAGCATCGCCACCAAAAGGGTAATGGAGATCAGCATCCCCAATGCAATGGTTCCTCCAAATTCACTGAACGTGAAAATTAAAAATCCACAGAATAACACAATGGAAGTATACATCATACTTACACCGCTTTCACGGATCGAAATTTCTGCAGATTCGCGAATGGATTTTCCGGTTTTTAATTCTTGTCTGTATTTAGCTAAAAAGTGAATAGCATCGTCAACACTAATACCTAACGCAATACTGAAAATTAAAATGGTGGAGACTTTCAGTGGGACACCAAAATACCCCATAATACCGGCAGCCACAATCAGTGGAACTAAATTCGGTATCATAGAAATTAAAACCATTCGAACCGAACGAAACAATAGTGCCATGAGTGCAGAGATCGAAATCACGGCAAAAATTAAACTCGAAACGAGATTACCAATGAGGTATTTCGTGCCCTTTGCAAAGGCAACAGCTGTTCCGGTGAAAATAACGGTGGGACGGTTATTCGCG
This sequence comes from Flavobacteriales bacterium, assembly GCA_019694795.1. Lineage (NCBI taxonomy): Bacteria > Pseudomonadati > Bacteroidota > Flavobacteriia > Flavobacteriales > Flavobacteriales bacterium. Next base: position 2,090 of record JAIBBF010000089.1, read on the forward strand.
ATGGCTTTCTTTAAATGTTCTTCAAATCCTTTATCCGAATGCATGGCATAAACCTGTGTTGGATCTTCTTCCAAGGCAACCAGTTTGAGCGAATCACCATTGGCAATTTCTTCCTGCAGCAGACTAAAAACACGTGGGTAGGTGTCGTAAAACACCATCAGCATCGAATCACGCATGCTTCCGGAAGCTTGCATGGCTACATTGAAAAGAGAATCCATTTCAAACCGGTCCGGATTTAAAATGGAATCAAATGATGCATTTAATTTTTGTTCAATAGCAATCAATTCTTTCGCGCCAAGATCTTTAATCTGAAGCGTAATTCTACCCTTGGTTTCGGTGCTGTCGATAAAACCTTTTAAACCGGGACCACTTTTATTTTCCTTTAATTTTTCGAAATAAGGTTTCAGGTAAACAAAATCTCTTTTTTCAGGCAGTTTATAAAATTGCATATCACCACCGTGAAAAGCCTGGTTAACAAATTTTAGAGCATCCGTTACACTAAGTGATTTTGAAAAATAGGGGGTGGAATCCATTTTCATTTGGATCGCTTCCACTTTTTTCAAATTCTTAATCGCGTAGCTGGGGTTTTTAAGCTGACCCTTATTTTTGAAATCGATAATAACTTCAAACGGAACCATACCCCCAAAATTGGACTCAATAAAGCGCAAATCTTTTTTTACGGGACTACTCTCCGGTAAATCTTCAGTAATAGCACCGGTCGATTTTACCATGGATAAACCAACAATTCCTGCCGAAATAATGAGGGCTGAACCAAGATAAACGACCCAACGTTTTTTACTAACGAGATAAACCAGAAAATCAATACTGCGCTCCACCCATCTTTTCTCTAAATGCTTTGTTTGTTTTACGGAAGGATCTTTCATAAAACTGAAAACAATCGGAATAATGATAAGCGACAAAATAAATAGCGCCATTACGTTGATGGCAGACACAATTCCGAATTCTCTTAATTTTTCGTTATCGGTAAAAATAAATGTTGCAAAACCAAGAGCGGTGGTAGCATTGGTCATTAAAGTGGCAGCACCGATTTTTTGTATCACCCGGGTGAGGGCTTTAATTTTATTTCCGGTATTAATAAATAACTGGTGATACTTGGTGATAAGATAAATGCAGTTAGGAATAGCAATTACAATCATTAAAGGCGGAATCAAGGCCATTAACTGTGAAACATCATACCGCAATAAGCCCATGGTACCGAAGGACCAAATTACACCGGTAATGACCACAACCATACAGGCGATTATCACACGAATAGAGCGGAAAAATAAAAAGATGATTAAACAGGTGACTAAAGCAGATAATCCAATAAACAATTTTAATTCCGACCTCAGTGTGTGAAACAACACATCGCGGATATACGGTAAACCCGAATAATGCATCTCTCCGAAATCTTTGGAATAGCCATCTGCAACATTCACCACATCCCTTACGGTTGTTCCTCTTTCTTCGGAGTTAAATTTTTTCGGATTAATGAAAACCATCATTAATTGAGCACCGGTGGAATCGTTATAGAGAATTCCATTGTAAAAAGGGAAGGAGTGTACAACGGAAACTATACTGTCAAGTTCAGATTGTGTAGCAGGAGTTTCGGGACAAATTTCTTTGAGTTGAAATTTTTTCTCCTGTACGTAAATCGGATTTCCAATGGAATCTGTTCCTGATTGTACGGAATCCGCTTTGTAAAGTCCATACATATCTGCAACAGAAAACACAGAGTCAACACCATCAACCTTTCTTAGCTCGCGACCTAACTCTTTCCATTTCGAAAATTTCTCTATCGTGTAAAGATCTTTGCAGTTAATTCCAATCACCATTATCATCCCATCTTCACCAAATCGTTTTTTCATGTCCTGAAAAACAATGTTGGCACTGTCCTTCTCAGGTAACATGGTTTGAAACTTATGATTCAGATGGATTCGGGTAATGGCCATGTAGAGCCAGAAAGCTGTAACCAGGCTTAGTCCGACCAGCATAGCTACACGATTTCTCAGGATTATGGTTGCAATTCTAGACCACATGGGTGATGAGTATTTAACAAATGTAGAAAAATGCTGTTAAGTGAGAGGAAGAATGAGGAATCTCTTTTGACTATTGAAGGCTAAAACTAAAACTTAATTTAAAGGCCCAGTTATCAATGCCATTGGGTAAGGATTGTGCGCCATACCGGTAGAAAGCCCCAATACCAATGCCGCTGACGCCGGAACGAATGAGGTTATTGAGCAGGATGCCGGATTCTAAATAAGGATTTTCCGAACTTTTTACACCTTGCGGAAGATAAATGCTGGGTACATGGTTTAAACCCATAAATGCATTGGAAACAATTCCAGGTATGGGTTGAAATTTCTTTCCAATTTTCAACGAAGGAAAATCATATCTGAAATGGATGGCCAGGTATTCCGAACACAAAAATTCATTGGTGCGCATTACCTCAAACCCAAATCCGGAAAACACATTTAATTCCCGAATTTCGCGCCATGTTCCTCTGGGGTTATACATCAGACTAAACGGCAATGATGTTCCGATTATTTTTCCTGCATCAATCCGGTAACTGATGGAACCAAAACGAGCGATTCGGTGACGTTTTTCAATGCGGAAATCGAATTTTTGATAGGCAATTTCACCTCCGGCTAATTGATCACTTCCAAAAGATGCTTTAAGCCAAACTACCGGAAAATTGGAACCTTTGGAGATGAGCCGGCCATTGCTGGATATGAATTTTTCTCCAAATTGAAACCTTACCGCAATTCCTGCTTCAGCGAGGTTGTAAGCTTCACGATAAATCGAATATTGATCGTATATGCTTCTTATACCGTATTCAGAATAGCTTTTTCGCGATTGGATGTTCGCAAAAGTATAGGATTTAAAAAATTTAAAAATCCGTGCACCAAAAATCAGTTCTGTTTTTTGCACGCTATCCATTCTGTTTCTGAACAGGTCACTGAGGTCTTCATTGGTAAGACTATTTTTTTTACCGAAATATTCAACACCTCCGGTTTCTGCCAGATCCTGTTGCCAGCTTAATTTTAGTTCAATGTCCCGCTCAGGAAGCATGAGTTTTAAATCAGCACCATATTTTGCTGACTTATCTTTAAATCCATAAGCGCCGTAAGCTCCAATAGAAAAATACCTGCTCAATCGTGAATTGGTATGCACGCCTAATCCTGCACGAAATCCTTCGTAATCGTTAAACTGAATAATTTTATCCAAATCCAGACTGATTTTCCCAATGGGCCATTGCCCCTCCAGTAAATACATCAGTGTGTTTGTCCTGCGTTCCAAATGGGCCTTTTCTCCAATCGAATCGATGACTTCATAGGTCCGCAATTCCTTTTCAGAAAGCGAATCTCTTCTTCGTTCCATCCAATAATTTTCATCTTTACTTGCAACATCCGGATCGTGACTTAAATCTACAAACCCGATGTTAGACTTTTTCTTTTCCGGATTTAAAACGACATTGGTAATGTAGGTATTGGCAATCCCGATGGCCTCCATTTTCTCTAATTGTATGGCTGGGAAATACATGATGGTGTTTAATTCTACCGGAAACCACTGTTGCTTCAATAAGAAATCATAGCGTTGTTGAATCTTAAGGCTAATGGTTTCATTACCCTGAACTATAGGCTCTGCAATCACATTGGCAATGGCGAATCCATTCGAAGAAATGGTCATTCTCCCTTTCATGCCGGAAAATTTTTTTCCTTTTTTCGGTCGAAAAGAAATTACCCACGAAGTATCGGTTTCAGAAAATATCGTGTCCTCAATAAGAAAAAAATAGCGCCTGGATGCATTGGCTGCAATGGGACCTTCATACTGTATGCCACCAAGTGATATAAACTCGTGATAAAAGGTGAAAGATTGCAACTCAGTGGCGAGTAAAGTAAATACAGGATTTTTAAATCCGCTGATGCGCGATGCATGTACTTCTTCAAATTGATGATTGGCGGAATAATAAAAACGATCCGTTGTCGATTCAGCAATGAACAAATGCTGCTGCTCAAAAAATGAAATGGCTTCACGGGTATTGGTGTCGAGTTCCGCAATTTTTTGCGGATTACGAATGTAAACCGAGTCCAAAGCCATGGTAACAATCATCTTATTGTAGGACGAATAACTAAAACTAGTTGAGCTTTCAGGGTCGTTCCTTTTTCGGTTCTTGTACACCTTTTCCATTATGGTGTCGGCCGGATTAATCCCTGGCAACACTTCTATTACATCAAGTTCAGTATCGTGCTTTTCTAGATAGATGATTTGCCGGTCAGCAGGATTTTGAATGGAAAATACACGGGTATGATAACCAATATAGGATAAGCGGATTTCCGTAATTGGCGATGTACTCCGTAAAACAAATTTCCCCTCTATGTCCGTAGCAGTTCCAACAGATCCATCAGTGGTAATGATATTCACAAATGCCAACGCTTCATGGGTTGAACCATCCATTACGGTTCCGCTGATAGAGTACTGACCGTATACGAATTGAAAATTAAATACCAGAAGGAAAAAACCGTAAAGCCATTTTAACATGAAACAAAAATAAGGGAATACCTGATACATCTTTCAATTTCGTATTTTTGAAAAATGCCACTGATTCGCGAAAATCTGAGAATCTTAAAAGTCATTCGATGGAAAAAAATCGCGAATGTGTTTCGTCTATGGGTTTCATTTCACCTGAGCCGAAGAAGGAACAATCACCATGTGAAGGCCATGCCAATGTCGCTTTCACTTGAGCCTACAACAGCATGTAATTTGGGTTGTCCTGAATGTCCCTCCGGATTAAAAATGTTTTCCAGACCAACTGGAAATCTTCGTTCCGAACTAAACCGAAAAATCATCGATGAACTATCTCCTTATTTAATCTATCTTAATTTTTATTTCCAGGGAGAACCCTTTATTCACCCTACATTTCTCGAATTAGTTAAATACGCCAAAAGCAAAAAAATCTTTACCGCTACTTCGAGTAACGGGCATTTTTTTTCAGAAGAAAAAGCGAAACAAACGGTTGAAAGTGGATTGGACCGCTTAATCATTTCAATTGATGGTAGTACACAGGAGAGCTATGAAAAATACCGAATTCATGGCGACCTGGAAAAGGTGATTGAAGGGGCCAAACGAATTGTGGCCTGGAAGAAAAAATTAAAATCTAAAACCCCACATTTAATCTTTCAGTTTTTGGTGGTTAAACACAATGAGCACCAGATTCCGGAGATTGAAAAAATGGCAAAGGAATTAGGCGTAAATGAAGTGAGGTATAAATCTGCTCAGGTCTACAATTACGAAAATGGCAACCCGCTGATTCCGGATAATGAAAAATACGCCAGGTACAAAAAACTGCCAGGGGGTAAGTATGTGCTTAAAAACAAAATGGATAATAAATGCTGGAGAATGTGGACATCCTCCGTTATTACCTGGGACGGTAAAGTAGTTCCTTGTTGTTTTGATAAAGATGCCGTGCATCGCTTGGGCGACCTTAGCCAACAATCGTTTAAAGAAATCTGGAATTCCGGTGAATATGTTTCATTCCGAAAAGCTGTTTCTACTTCAAGGAAAGATATAGATATCTGTTCCAACTGCTCCGAAGGAACGAAGGTTTGGCTTTAAATTAAAAGACTTCTTTAGCTACTCTTCGTGTGGCTTCACTAACACCCATCGT
>JAIBBF010000090.1 GCA_019694795.1 Flavobacteriales bacterium
TTCGATCGATCCTGAAAAAAATAAAATCAAAGACGCTCTGTTTTCCCGCAATAACGTTTACGGTTTACTTCACCATTTACGTATTAAAATCATCGATTAAAAATTCGTTGACGGAACAAACGGGTCAGCAGAACGATGGCACTGAGCTGGACAATTGCCGAGGTAAGCGTAAAAATATATTCACCGTTTAAAGCATAAATTTCGTTGTACGATTGATAAATCCAGAAACTCGGAAACAGGGATAGTGCATATTTCCATCCGGATGAAATAAACAGACTTAAAACCGGAAGAAGTAATACTAGATCGATTCCCTTAAAATAAGCCATCGCCTCAATTTTATTCTGCGCAAATGTTCCTATCAATAAAGCAATGGTAGGCGCTACCAGTCCGGCTTGAACGGCGAGGAGCAAGGTTTTAGCATGAATTTCGGGGGTGAGTCCGCCAAATGCCAATACCAGCCAGGCGCCGAATGTCGACAGTAAAAAAAAGAAAAACATCCGGGCGAGGATATAGTGACTGGGATTAACCGGAAGAACGCGGTGAACGTTCATCACCTGTTGGTCTTTGTCCTCAATAATGAGAAAAGCCGATAAAAATCCAAATAGAATACTCGACTGAATACTTCCGAACATGGTAATCGGTAAATAGTATTCTTTCAGTACAGGATAATACTGGGCTAATGGTGGAACAGCAAATTTTACAAAGAGCAAAAGCAGGAGCGGAGAGATCATGAACACCAGCAGCGTTTGGTCGCGGAAAATCAAACGTAAATCGGCAGCTACAATGCGAAAGAAAAGTGACTTCATGCTAAACTTATTTTTTGTAATCCGATGCGTGTTAAACGAAAGGCAGCGATCATCCAGAGGGAAAGTAGACTGTAATGAAAAATGAGTTCTGTTATACTGTGATTCATATTCAGACTATGATCTAAAATAACGATGCATGAACTGGTTGGAATTAAAAAATACCATTCCATTTTTCCGATTTCGAAATAACCGAGAAAAGGAAGCGAGAGAATTAAAATTCCTCCCAGTGCCCGTAGCATATAGGTATTGAAATTGCTTACACCACCGGCAAGGTAAAATCCTGCAAATGCAAAGAGACTGGTGGAAAGTAAAACGGATAAACAAAAATGAAGGATTAAAAAATCCATTCCTTTTGTGGCAATAACCATCGATAAACTACAGATCAGAGAAATAATGCTCAGCCAAATGGTTTTGGAAAAAATATATTGGGTGAGCGAAATAGGCGAGACCTTCAGAGCGATCAGGGTGTTTTCGTTAGATTCCATCAACATCAATACGCCTGCAAATAAAAATCCCAATAATGCAGGATCATTAAAAATCACCAGCACAAGTACTTTTTCGGCAGGCATAAATCCGGAAAGCCAGCGAAAGAGTAAAATGTAAATGAAAGTTACCGCAGCCGATACTACAAAAACTTTATTTCGTGCCATCAGCAACATATCGAATCTGAGCAAATGGAGTAAGGTTTTCATTCGTGCAGGTTTTTTCCTGTGACTTTAATAAACACTTCATCCAAACTCGCTTCACGGGAGTGAATGGTTTCTATTTCCTGATGTGAAATGAGCGATAAAAAATCGGGATTAGATCCCAATTTCGAAATGGGGAATTGATGTTTTTGACTTTGTCCCGATACCGTTACTTCCACCATATTGGAACTGTGCCTGAGCTTGAGTTGGGCGGGACTATCCATGGCCATGATTTTTCCGCCTGATAAAAATGCAACGCGATCGCATAATTCATCGGCATCGTGCATTTGGTGGGTGGTGATAAAAATGGTTTTTCCTTTTTTTCTGAGATCAGCGATAATATCCTTAACCATTTTTGCATTAACGGGATCGAGTCCGGAAGTGGGTTCATCCAGAAACAGGATTTCCGGGTCATGCATAAACGATCGAATGAAATTGAGTCGCATTTTCATTCCTTTCGAAAATTCGCTTACTTTTTTATGGGCATCATTCAATAATCCAACACTCTCCAGCAAGGCATCCACATTCATCGATTTGCGGTAAAATCCGCCGAAGAATTCCAGATTTTCCCTTGCCGTCATTTTTAAATAATGATTCGGTAATTCGAAACCGACACCAATTATGTTAAAGAGTTCGGAATTCCATTGGCTGACTTCCTTCCCCGCGATTTGAGCCGTTCCGCGATAATTGTTCAGCAAACGAAAAAGTATTTTTTGCGTGGTACTTTTTCCGGAACCGGAGGGACCCAAAAAACCGAAAATTTCACCTTTGCTGATGGAAAAATTCAGATTGCTGATAACCTCTTTCCCATTGGGATAATTGTACGAAAGTGATTCTACCTGTATCATATTATTGAAGTGCTTTTTGCATGAGCGCAATTAATTCATCCACACCTTTCATCAGTTCTTTCAGATTGTCGGCAAACAAAGATTTTCCATTGCGGATATTCGCTTCGAAGTCGATATGGTACTTGTTGCGCAACAGATCTGCAATACTTAAACTCATGGTGATGAGGAAATGGACAATTAGATCGGTGTCGGTTTTTTTAGAAAATGAACCGGCCTTTTTTTCTTGTTTTACCCATTCCCTAAACATCACTCTCGCTTTTTCTTTCCATGAATCGAGATAGGGTTTTACGGTTGCACTGTTTTCCTGGGTATTCATACGGTAGAGAAATAAACTGCAAACCGGATGTTCGAGATCGAAATTGATACCATTACGGAATTGTGCTCGGAAGTAGGACCAGAAATCGGGATAATTAGCACGGTTTAATTCTTTAACGTAAGATGCTTTTGTGTTTTCGGCTTCTTCTTTTAAATACATCCATAAATCGAATTTATCATCGAAATACTGATACACACTTCCTTTGGCAATTCCCAAGGTTTCAACAATGCGACTAATACTGGCATTATCGTAATTATTTAAAGCGAATTCCTTCATGCATACCGTCATGAATTGTTTTCTTTTTTCTTCGCTGAGTTTTAAAAAGGTCGGTTTTGGCATAAATGTGACTGATTGGTCACAAATGTAAATCAAAATATGACTACTCAGTCATAATTCTGAAAAATATATTTTATTTGTTGATATACAATGGTTTGAAAATTGGCTTTGTTCGGATTTGAACCAGGAAGGGCTTCATTTGTACCGCTTGGCATGATTCGGATTTTACTTTTAATGATATGGAGCAGTGGCTTTGCTGAACCGGAAATTGAATACAATTATTACCTCGATGGCAAAGTGTATTCGCGCATTGAAAAAGCCAGCGATTATACTTCTTTTGAAGTGTATTATGAGAATGGAGAATTGATGTGCAAAGGGAGAAGAAATACAGATCCGTATTATCGCAAGGGTCAATATTTCAAATCCTGGTTTCCGAATGGGAAAGTGCAATATGATTATATCGAAAACGAAGGCTATTTTTTTGCGCGCGATCAGGATGGTCGACTCACCCATCAATGCATGGTGAGTGCAGAAGGAAGGATTTATGAGGAATTTTATGCATCCGGAAAAGTGCATACCCGGGAATACCTGAGTGAGGCCAGCAGGGTGGGTGTTAATTATTATTGTCCTTTAAAATTCAATGCCGGACCAAATAAAATCCATGCCTATATCTATGAAAAGGGATGGAAAAAGATGGAGCAGTTTTATCCCAATGGAAGCTTAATGAAAGTGGGCATGGCGCAGGGAAAAGAAGAAGCACAAAAAGGAATTTATTATCGCTATACCTATTTTACGCCGGAAGGAGATACCGATAAAAGTGTAACGCATTACAACGATATAATTACGGGTAGAGTAGTGGAGTATTATGTAAACGGACAATTGAAAACGGAGAAATTCTATGAGGGGAAAGAGGACATAAAACTATTTAGATCCTGGACGGAAAATGGCGTATTGACTTCTGAATTAACCATGAAAAACGGCAGGTATGAAGGTCCCGCAAAAATGTGGTACCCCAACGGAAAACCGAGGATGTTTACGCATTATCATTACGGAATGACGGGTGGACCCACCATCTCCTGGTACGAAAATGGTATGCCGCAACGGCAGGAAAATTATCATGTGAAGTTTATCTATTCCGAAAAAGGAAAACTCGATGGATTAAACGTTGATTTTCCTTTTGTAAACAATCATGCGATCAATACCGAACTCCGGAAAATATCGGAGCTGGGCGATTTTGATTCCGGTCGCTTACGGATTGGGAAATGGACCGGTTATTATCCCAATGGTAAATTGGCATATAAAGCAGAATTTGTCAATGGTATTCCGGATGGCGATTTTAGTTTGTATTCGACGGAGGGGCACCAAATGGTATCCGCGCATTTTACAGATGGAAGATTATCCGGAAAGATGAAGATTCACACGCCGGAGGGTGTTTTGCAATTGGACTGTAATTATGATAGCGAAAAACCGGTAGGCGAGCGTTTGGAATATGACGCAAAAGGTCAACTTCAACAGCGATCCATTTACCCTGAAAACGGGAATTCCTATACACTTTATAAGAAAAACTACAAAGATGAAATAGAGATTCGCTCTGAAATTGATTCCGCTGCAGGCATTATTCGTATTTGTCACTTAAACCCCAAAGGTGAAACAACCCATGCCTATACCTACACCATGCGATTTCATCTTATGTTTTCAGAAGAAAATTATCCGGAAGGAATGCTGCATTTTAAACGGTGCTACAATGAGCAGGGAAAACAAAGTAAAACGGAGGAATTCGACCGTGAAGGCTTTGTGCTACACAGCTATGTCCATTAAAAGCCTTATTTTGGTCTGATATTTGTCTTTAGGACCAAAACCTTAACCATGAAATTCTTTTTTTCTATTCTGTTCAGCGTGTTTTTGTACAGCGCTCACGCTTCTGAATTTTTTCTTCAGGCTGAAAAAGCAGGCTATTATTCGGTAAGTATTTCCGATCAAACCTTAATTGCATCGAGCGGATTTTTTCGCTTTTTTGATCTGGCCTCCGGTAATCACAACATCACCGTTACCGAATTGTATTCGGGCTCGGTAGTCTACACGGGAACAATTCAATTAGCCGTGAACACCCGTAAAGTCGCCCGCCTGGATAGCCAATATAAATTCTTCGAAATTGCCAACGTGCCCGCCACCTGGAGCAATTGGTACACGCCTGCCGGAACCAATAACGAAGTGGTAAAAACCGAACCGAAGAGCAATCCACCGATCGATTTCGAAGCGGCCATTAAAGAGATCGACCGCGAAGCATTTGATGACCGTAAATTGGAAAAGGCTAAATCCATTACCTCTAAAACGACCTTAACCACAGGCCAGATTTCGAGGATTTGTAAACTGTTTGATTTTGATGATAACCGACTGAAATATGCAAAATATGCTTACGATTTTTGTTCCGATAAGGTCAATTATTTTAAGGTGAGTTCTACCATGACGTTCTCTTCCAATGGCTCGGAATTGGATAAATACATTCAAAGCCGAAAATAATTTAAACAATCATTCTTTTTCAAAGGCAAAGTCTGTCTTTTGGGCTTGATTTTGTCTTATTTTCGCACCATAAATTGAACATTATGAAATTGACACGCATTCTTATTCTGACTTTCTTCATGGGAGCAGTAGTTCCATCAGCTTTTGCTCAGAAGAAAGACAAAAAAAGCAAAACCGATAAAAACGAACATACACACATGTCACACGAAATTAAAACGGAACTCGATTCGGCTTCTTACAGTCTGGGAGTTCTGATTGCAAAAAATCTGCAACAGCAGGGAATGGATGAAATGAATATTGAATTATTCAAACAAGCCATGGAAGATGTTTACGGAAAAAAAGATCTTAAAATTCCAGATCCTGCAGCACGCACCTATGCCGATAATTATATCCGTGGATTGTCGGGTAAAAAAGCGAAGAAAAACCTGGAGGAGGGACGCAAATTCTTAGAAGAAAATAAAAAACGTCCGGGTATACAAGTTACCGCTTCCGGATTACAATACGAAGTAATTAAACAAGGTACGGGTCCAAAACCAACCGACCTCAATACCTCGGTTACCGCACACTATCACGGAACCTTGATTGACGGTACTGTATTCGATAGTTCTGTGAACCGCAATCAGCCGTTTAAAACAAAAGTGGGACAAGTAATCAAAGCATGGCAGGAAGCGTTGTTGATGATGAATGTTGGAACGAAACTCCGCATTTACTGTCCTTCTGAATTAGCCTATGGTGAGCGCGGTGCGGGACAAATGATTGGTCCGAACACTGTTCTGATTTTTGAAATGGAATTGATTTCAATTGATAACTGATTTTAAGAAATATAATCACCTTAAGCGGTCGCTGCATCTCCTTTTTGCAGTGACCGCTTTGCTTTTTACATCCTGCGGATCGGAACCGGGTTATGTGGAGGAAAAGAATTTAACTGAACTCGAAAAAGAAGAAATGCTGCGGGATGCCGTTCGAAAATTTTCGGATGGAGGCGATCATCATATTGTGTTGGATTCATTATCACTACTTAGTAGTGAAGAGATTCATCATTTTTATGAAAAGAGAGATTATCGTCCCTTCTGGATCTCCGTAAACGATACCAATTCACTCGGTGCATTAATGATTGGAGTGCTGGATAGTGCATGGACTTACGGATTGGATCCTTCCTGGTATTATTTGGGTCACGTTAAAGAATTATTATCCGCTGCTTCCGCCGATGAGAATTATGTCACCAAAAGTGAAGCCCTTGCCAAAACAGACATTTTTTTAACCAATGCTTTTTTTCTGCACACTACGTTTTTAGCAGAAGGATTTATTGATACGGCCCGAATGGGAGTAGCATGGAAAAAGGATTCGTTAAAAATTAATCTGAGCGATTATTTGGGCACCTGCAGCGACAGCAATCTGGTTAAAAATATTTTTGCATTCGAACCACACAATATCGAGTACCGTCGACTCCGCTCTGCATTATCGGCATGGTGGCGTTCGGTGGATATGTACACAGATCGTTTTGAAATTCCTGATCCGAAAAAAGATTCCACCGGATTTTGGGTGGCGGCAAAACAATCCTTGCAAAAATTCGGATACCTCGACAGTAGCGCGGCTTTGGTCGATTCTCTCGCTGTTAATGCACTTAAAAAATTTCAGGAATTCCATCGGATGGATGTGGATGGAAAACCGGGTCGGCAATCGGCATGGGCCTTGGGGCTCTCCAATTACGATCGTTTTTTGCGGGCGGCATTGGCCATGGAAAAATGGAGATGGAAACAACGCGATTCGCTGGCCTTTCAATTCCGGATTAATATTCCTTCTTATGAACTGAATGTTTTACGCAACGATTCACTGATTTATATTGCACGGGTAGTAACGGGAGCAACCGATCATCAAACGCCGGAACTGCGTGCTACGGTTCGTTATTTTACTTTATTCCCTTATTGGAATGTGCCGCACAGTATTTCAACGGAAGAAATTTTGCCTTATGTAAAACGCGATACCAATTACATGCACAAACATCATTACCGCATTTTCGATTTGAAGAAAAATGAGGTAAGTATTTCGGCAGTGAATTGGAAAAAACTCAGTAAAGATTATTTCCCCTATC
>JAIBBF010000091.1 GCA_019694795.1 Flavobacteriales bacterium
GTTAGTTCTTCAATGATGAAAGATCCCTGAATCGGATTTTCATTTTTCGCCAAACCGAGTTCTCTGTTAATGATTAACTGAATCGCCATGGCACGGCGAACTGATTCTTCGGTTGGTGTTGTAATCGCTTCATCGTATGCATTGGTGTGAAGTGAATTACAGTTATCGTAAATCGCATACAAAGCCTGCAGTGTGGTTCGGATATCATTGAAATCGATTTCCTGTGCATGCAGCGAACGTCCTGAAGTTTGAATATGGTATTTCAACATCTGCGAACGTGCATCTGCACCGTATTTCTCTTTCATCGCCTTCGCCCAAATTCTGCGCGCTACTCTTCCGATAACCGCATATTCCGGATCAATTCCATTACTAAAGAAGAATGAAAGATTCGGACCGAATTCGTTAATGTCCATTCCTCTGCTGAGGTAATATTCCACATAGGTAAATCCATTGGCTAAAGTAAATGCCAATTGCGTAATTGGATTCGCTCCTGCTTCTGCGATGTGATATCCGGAGATGGATACGGAATAAAAATTTCTGACTTTTTTCTGAATGAAATATTCCTGCACATCGCCCATTAACCGCAATGCAAATTCCGTTGAGAAAATACAGGTATTCTGAGCCTGATCTTCTTTTAAAATATCTGCCTGCACCGTTCCACGCACCTGCATGAGTGTTTCGGTCTTGATTTTTTGATAAACATCCGCAGGTAAAACCATATCGCCGGTCACACCCAGAAGCATCAGTCCTAATCCATCGTTTCCTTCAGGAAGTGGTGCATTGTATTTGGGACGAGGAACTCCGCGTTCTTTGTAAATGGCTTCAATTTTTTTCTCAACTTCTTTTTCGAGTCCGTTGGCCTTGATGTATTTTTCACATTGTTGATCAATAGCTGTATTCATGAAAAACCCAAGTAACATTGGAGCCGGACCGTTGATGGTCATGGACACCGATGTCTTTGGATCTGCCAAATCAAATCCGCTGTATAATTTTTTTGCATCATCCAAACAGCAGATCGATACACCGGAGTTTCCGATTTTACCGTAGATATCGGGACGCAAATCAGGATCGTTACCATATAAGGTTACCGAATCGAATGCGGTTGACAAACGCTTAGCAGGCATTCCGAGTGATACATAGTGAAAACGTTTGTTGGTTCGTTCCGGACAACCCTCACCCGCAAACATTCGGGTAGGATCTTCACCTTCGCGTTTGAAAGGATAAATTCCTGCTGTATATGGAAAATCACCAGGTACATTTTCCTGAAGCACCCAACGCAAAATATCACCCCAGGAGCGATAGCGTGGTGTAGAAACTTTTGGAATCTGTGAATGCGATAAAGATTCAGTATGTGTTTTTATTTTGATTTGCTTATCGCGCACCTGGAACACATAAAATTCATCCTTATACATTTTTACTTTCTCGGGCCATTGACGAATCAATTCCCAATTGTGTGGATCAAGGTCTAATTTTAAACGATCAAACTGAGCACGCAATGTTTTGATGATATCTGCATCTTTACTTTCGTTGAAGGTACCGATGGTGGTTTCAAGTCCGTAAAGTTTATCGGCAATATCCACCTGTTTATTCACCCAGCTATCATATTTGCGATTGTTTTCAGAAATTTCTGAAAGGTAACGTGTACGCGCCGGTGGAATCACATAGATTTTTTCCGACATCTCCTGCGTAATGGCAAATTGTGATTTTAGAGGTGCATCTGTTTTCTCAACGATTTTGTCCATGATCGCCTTATAAAGACGATTGGTTCCCGGATCGTTGAATTGAGATGCGATAGTACCAAACACCGGTAATGTTTCATCATCGGCATCCCAGAGTTGGTGATTGCGTTTGTATTGTTTTTTTACATCGCGAATAGCATCCAGTGCTCCACGCTTATCGAATTTATTGATGGCAACAATATCTGCGAAATCGAGCATATCGATTTTTTCCAATTGTGTTGCTGCACCGAATTCGGGTGTCATGATGTACAAGGAAACATCTGAATGATCTAAAATTTCAGTATCGCTTTGTCCGATACCTGATGTTTCCAATATGATTAAATCGTAATTAGCTGCTTTCAATACATTCACCGCATCACCAACATATCTGCTCAATGCAAGGTTACTCTGACGCGTTGCCAATGAGCGCATATAAACACGGTCGTTGCGAATGGAATTCATCCGGATACGGTCGCCCAACAATGCTCCACCGGTTTTGCGTTTAGAAGGATCTACTGATACAATTCCAATGTGCTTATCGGGGAAATCGAGTAGAAAACGGCGGACGATTTCATCTACCATACTTGATTTTCCTGCACCACCTGTTCCGGTGATTCCCAATACCGGAGATTTAGATGTTTTTGCTTTTTCCGCTATGGCATCCAACATGGATCGCGAAGCTTCAGGAAAATTTTCTGCAGCAGAAATTAATCGCGCAATATTTTTTTTGTGTTTCGGATCGAGTTGTTTCACTTCACCATTCAGGTGATCGCCTATGGAATAATCACTTTTCTCCATCAGATCATTGATCATTCCCTGTAATCCAAGGGCGCGACCATCATCCGGGTGATAGATGCGGGTGATTCCGTAATGTTGCAACTCTTCAATTTCTGAAGGAAGAATGGTTCCGCCACCACCTCCGAAAATTTTAATGTTTTCTGCACCTTTTTCCTTGAGTAAATCGTGCATGTATTTAAAATACTCCACGTGTCCACCCTGGTAGCTGGTCAAAGCAATAGCATGTGCATCTTCCTCAATGGCACAATTCACCACTTCTTCTACCGATCGATCGTGACCAAGATGGATAACTTCAGCACCTGTACTTTGAATGATACGGCGCATGATATTAATTGCAGCATCGTGTCCATCAAACAATGAAGCCGCAGTTACAATTCTTACTTTATTCTTAGGTTGATATGGCTTTGCCTCTTGCATAAACAGGTAATTTGTAAAGGGGCATAAAAATAAGAAAAATGCCGCCGGAGAACAAGGGAAAAACAGGTTAAATTTTAACTGAAAATCAAGCTATTAAAATGACCTCCGGAATGCTGGAAATAAAAATTACAAACATTGCCAATAAGATCGTTTGCCATAAAATACAAATTCTCAAATTTTCTTTTTGGAATTTTTAAGAAAACTTATCTCTCTAAAATCAAGATTTATTTATTCAATAAATTTTGAATAAAAACAAACAAAACTCAATCTATGCTTGAAATCCATCACCACAACAGATGTTTCTACAATAGAAAATGGGGGCTATATTTTTAAACTCCTCCAAAACAACGAAGTGAAAAGTGTTAAACACTTTACAATTATTCGATAAGCGCTTATTATCAATTGAATAAAAATTTTAAAAGGCATTCTTCATCCAGAATGCCTTTTTTATTTGCAAACTACTTAACGTCAGGTAGTCCCCATAGTTTAATGACAGGAGTCATGTATTCCACAATTTTCCTTGACAATAATCACAGTTTACAGTGATGCCGCTCACAAAAAATGAATTGCTCTCCAAATAATTTTACACCATCAAAAAAAGTTGCGACATGAAAACATCTTTACGCTTAGCAATTCTGTTGCTGACATTATTAACCCGAAATCCAACTTGGGGTCAAACACCTGTTTATCCAAATCCTCTCAGTGGAATTTGCAGCACGAGTGTTCCCCACTTTGTAGTAAATCTAAATGGAGTTCCTGATTCTGTTTGGGTCTCACCAAACGTTACACGCCAAGCGACTTGCTGTGGCGGCCCCCGGAACAGGAAACTGGACTTTCGTTTCATTTAACATTACACTTGATCCTAATGTTGCGATGGTGGCTGTTGGTTTATCACCTTCAGATCCAGGTGGAGCATCTTCCGGATATTGGATTGATGCCTGTGGAACTTATTCAAGCAGAATTGAAGGTGGACAAGAAGTTTGTATTACAGGTCCTGGTCCCCACAACATCTGGTATGGTAAATCCGGTGGTAATGCCAACTCTGCCTATACCATTCGGCAAATCCCCAAACCAACTTTTCCGGTGGATGATTCTGTACGTGTAGGCTGTTCTTTACCCTTACATATTTATGGATTAAACAACATCACTATGACATCTCACAATAGTTTGTATGATTCATGGTTGAACTTAAGTAATCCATCTGATCCGATTTTCACTCCGGGATATGTTCCTCCTTCAGGTTATATTGATTTTGATATTTCCGGAAATCAGATTGCATCAACTTCGTGTGGAGTATATACAAGTTCTGCCACAGTGCGGATTTATATTTTTAATGCTTTAGTTCCATCGGTAAATCCAAATCCTGCTAACTTTTGTCAGGGTGGATCCGTTTCGCTAACTGCATCTGCAACTGGTGGTGTTTCTCCTTATACCTTTTCATGGTACAATAACGCCACTAATACGATTATAAGTTCTGCTTCATCAACACCTCCTATTAATACAGCTGGAACATATACCGTATATGTAAGTGATGTTTTAACCAGTGGAGGATGCTTGCCTGTAGGATTATCCAGATCTGTAACAGAAACACTGCAACCTACCATTAACGCCGGAACTGATGATACCGTTTGCGCAACAAGTCCAACCGCATTACTCAATGCAAGTATCACCAATGCGAGTGGCGTTGTTTGGACATCACCAGGCGGTGGAACATTTAGTCCTTCTTCAACTGCGCTTTCTCCCAGCTATACAGCATCGGCTACAGATCTAATGAATGGCTTTGTGGATTTAACCTGTACTGCAACAGGATGTGTAAATAATTCCGATGTAGTACGAATATATTTTGATGCAGGTCCTTCTGCTATCATTAACACACCAACATTAAATTGTAATAACAGCACTGGTATAGTGATCGTTTCACCAAGTGGTGGATTTGGTGCTACATCGTATTATTGGAGTAATGGAGCAACTGGCTCTTCGCAAACATTTGGAGCGGGAACGTATTCAGTGACCGTGGTTGATGCCTATGGATGCGGAGCAAATCATCCATTTACACTTACGTCTCCATCTGCTTTATCACTTGTGATGAGTAGCACAGACGAAACTGCACCATTAGCTGCTGATGGTACTGCAAGCGCGAGTCCTTCCGGAGGAACAACTCCATATTCCTATTTGTGGAATACAAGCGCAACATCTTCTTCCATTAGCGGATTAAGTTCAGCAGCATACACGGTTACTGTAACCGATGCAAATGGATGTTCTATTAGTGGAAGCACTGTTGTAAATCTTCCGATATGCACCGGATTTAATGCTTCTGCAAGTGGTACAGACGTAAGTTGTTTTGGAGGTAATGATGGTAGCGCAACCATTTCGTTTATCGGAGGTGCAGGATCATCAGGACCCTATTCGTATATCTGGCAAACTAGTCCTGTGCAAACCACAGTAACCGCTACGGGTTTAACTGCGGGAGTTTATGAAGTGATTGTTACTGACATCACCCTTGGGTGTAGAAGTGTAGCTACTGCAACAGTAAACCAACCTACTCAACTTTCGAATACGATGACGCATACAGACAATTCTGTCATTGGAGGAACAAGTGGAACAGCAACTGCCAATGTAAGTGGAGGTACTCCCGCCTATTCATATCTATGGAATAATGGTCAAACTTCTTCTATGGCATCCGGTTTAGCAGCAGGAACATATTCCGTTTCAATTACAGATGCCAATCTCTGTACGATTTCTGATAACGTAATTATCAATGAACCTCCATGTAATAATTTTCAGGCAGCCGTAAATACCAGTGGAGTTTTATGTTTTGGAGAATCGAATGGTAGTGCTACGGTTGTTGTTGCACACGGAACAGCACCATATCAATATTCATTAGATGGCGCAGCATTTATTCCTAATCCTTCAGGAACATTCACCGGATTAAATGGTGGTGCACATACCCTGAATATTATGGATGCATCCAATTGTGTTGTGACACAAAATTTCACGATCAATAATCCAAGTGCTTTATCAGTAGGATTAAGTCCAACCTCGATTACATGTTATGGATTATCAAATGGAACCATCGACTTATCAGTAAGTGGAGGAACAACTCCATACTCCTTCGAGTGGATTAACAACAATGGAAATATTACCATTGCACACACTGAAGATGTAATCGGATTAGCCGCATCAACGTATTCTGTTACAGTAACGGATGCAAATGGATGTTCTACTTCTGCAAGTGCCGGAATTACGATGCCATCTGCAATTAGTGTTACAAACATTACAACAGATTTAACATGTAATGGAACTAACGATGGTGCAATTGACGCAACTGTAAGTGGTGGTCAAAGTCCTTATACGTATGCATGGACATATCCTAATGGTGGATCTTCTACCAATGAAGATATTAGTTCATTAAGTCCTGGTCAATATTTACTCACTGTTACTGATGCCAACTTTTGTACACGTATTAATAGCGTGAATGCTTATGTGAATGAACCTGCTGTTGTAAATATTATTAATTACACCATAGATTGTCCTGCCCCTGGAAATACTTTTGCAGTGGTAACTGTCGACAGTATTTCCGGTGGAACAGATGGTCCTTATCAACTTTCATTTGATGGTGGCGCTTATTTGAGTTCAGGTACATATTCTACTTCTTTAAGTATAAATAGCACACATACCATTTCAGCCATGGATGGGAATGGATGTACAACTACATCGGCAAGTACTATTTCAATTGACCCTGCAGTTAGCATTAGTAATGTAAGTTTTAATCCATGCATTCCTTCCGGATCAAATAGCATTGCGGTTACTGTTACACCAACAGGTGGTGATGGAGGAAATTATCAGGTTAGTTCAGATAATGGAGCAACCTTTTCTGCATTGGGAGTTCATACATTAAATCTTCCTATTTCACAATCTTATCAAATTGTGGTGAGGGATTCTTCAGGTTGTAATTCTTTACCTTATAGTATTACCATACCCGGTGAATTGATTATTTCCGGAGTTGCAGATTCTGTTGCTTGTTTAAATGGAAATGACGGAAGCATTTTAGTATCGAGCGTGGGCGGAACACTTCCCTATAATATTTCCTGGACAGGACCTTCATCGGGAAATCCTGCAGGAAATGAAATCACCAGCATTGGAGGAACTTATTCAATCAATAACCTTTCTGCAGGTGTTTATACGATAACAACAACGGATGCAAATTCATGTACATCCTCTACAACGATCACCGTTGGAACAACTATTGATTTAATCAACCCAAGTATTTCATGTCCGGGAACAATCAGCACGAATAACCAAGGCGGATTGTGCTCTGCAGTTGTAAATTTTGGAACTCCGGTTGGAACTGATAACTGTCCGGGTGCAATTACTACACAACTTGCAGGATTAGCCTCCGGATCTACATTTCCTGTTGGAACAACCACAAATACATTTTTAGTGACAGATGCGCAAGGAAGAACTGCGACATGTAGTTTTGACGTTACCATCATTGATGCAGAATTGCCAGGCATTAGTTGTCCCGCCACTAT
>JAIBBF010000092.1 GCA_019694795.1 Flavobacteriales bacterium
TTAACCACAAATGTGTCTGCGGAGCACTGAACCGCCACTTTTGCCAAACCCGTGTTATGCCTTCGTTGTTTTTTCATTCGTTTCAAATTCCTTCAACGTTTTCCCGTCTTTATTTTTCCATTCTGTCAGTCCGTTTGCATTGCGTCCCATAACCATAACTGCTGCTGTAGATGGACTACTAAAAATATAGTCGTCAGAAAATTCAAAGTATTCTCCTTTGTCTACTAGCACTCCTTCGTCAATTAGTTTTTGTCTGTAAGTGATGAAGTTTGGAGTCATTGAATTTACAATTGTTGAAGCAGCTTTGGAATTTTTGAATACTACAAAACCGTCAGAAGTCGGTTCACCTTGTCCGTCAGCACCACGAGCAGCTTTAATGAAAAAGGATTCTTGTTTTTGTTTAGGTTTAAATTCTCTTTTTTCGTCAAATACTTTATGACCAAGCGTATTTACAAGCATTTTTATGTATTCAATAAATTCTTCCATTTCGGCTCTGTCAGATTCAGAGATTGAGGATTGAGTCGGAATAATAGAATTGTCAACTGTGTAGCGATTGGCCGATTTTGCAATGTCGTGAAGCCGATTTTCTAAATATTTTATGTGAGCTTTGTTTAAGTTCTCGTCTTTGCTAATAAAAACAATTGCTTCGTTCCAGAAATCCTTTTGAGTCAACTGTTGGTTTAGTCGTTTTAAAATGGATTCAGCTTCACCAATATACACTTGGTCTTTTCCGGCATCATCTTTTCCAAAAAGTAAGTAAACACCTGTGCTTGTTAAGTCGTCACGGTCTGAGCAGTCCTTGATTTTAATTCGAGGAATTTTATAAGCTTTTCCAGACCAATTGGAAAGTTCACAACTCATTCTCCCATTGGGTTCTCCGTCAATGAGGAATATTTTAATAGTCTTTCCGAATTTCATTCTTAATTAATATACAAGTTTATAATCTTCTAACATTTCTTTCAGGTTTTCATATTCCATTTTTTTGGTAATAGGATTCCCGTCATCATCAATGTCGTCTTTGGATTTATAAACTACGTTGATTTTTCCGTTTTTTGTGTTTTGCAAAACTCCGTGTGCTCTGCCGTCAATATGATATTCCCCGCAGTCCATGTAATCGGGGTCATTTTGAAGAATACTGTCCATTTTTTGTCTTACTGTCATATTTTTTGTTTTAAGTTGTTTTCGTCTTTACAATGAGGCATAACGTTGTTGTATGTCTGCCTACGGCAGGCATAATCGGTAAAAAGAGGTGATTATGGATGCCTGTAGTCAGTTCTAACGAATTTAAGGAAGGGGAGGGGGATTTACAAGCTATCGAATGGACTTTTTACGTTCTGAAGCGATTTGGTGCTTACATGTGTATATATCTCCGTTGTTTTGGAACTGTTATGACCCAAAATGGTCTGTATATATCGCAAATCGGTGCCGGCTTCCAGCAGATGGGTGGCAAAACTGTGACGAAGCCAATGCAGACTAACCGGTTTTTTTATTCCCGCCTTTTCAACGGCATGCTTTAATACGGAGGCCAGACTTTTTTCGGAATACTGACCACCGTACTGACCTTCAAAAAGCCAATCGTGCGGACGATAAACTTTATAATAATCACGAAGGAGTTCCAGAATTTTAGGAGAGAGATTAACAGTTCGGTCCTTACCGCCCTTCCCTTTTCGTATAATAATCATCATGCGTTCCGAATGGATATCACTTTTTTTTAGGTTCAATAACTCACTTCTGCGCAAACCTGCCGAATACAACAGCGAAAGCATGGCTCTGTGTTTAATGTTTTCAGGAGCATCCAGAATAGCTTTTACTTCCTCCTTGCTCAAAACATTGGGAAGAGATTTTATGCGTTTCGGTCGGTGAATGAGTTCCGGATCAATGGAGATTTTACGGATTTCCCGAAAGTAAATTTTTAATGCATTCACCACCTGATTCTGATAGGAAAATGAAAATTTCCGCGCGAGGATAAAATGGTTGTTAAAATCAATCAGATCCTGTTCGGCATAATCTTCAAACGAGCGATCCGGAAAAAAGGCGAAGAAAGCTTTGAGAGCATCAGAGTAGGTGAGGACGGTATTATGACTATAGCGTTTACTTTTTAAAAAGTCGCGGAATTTTTCAAGCTGATCAATCAACTCCGGATTTAAGGGACGCTTAGCGGTATTCGCCACCGGGTGAAGCATGGTATGGTGACCGCTTTCCTGGAACTCAAATTTTTTACTTAGAACAACACGCGCTTTATTTCGCATCGTATCGAGAAGCAAAAGCAAACTATCTTTTCGGTACGGCATATGCCATGCCCGTATCGACCGGCTCCAGCTTGCGCCCGGAATTTTTTTTAATTCAGTATGCAAAAGAGCATTGTATTCAAACTCAAGTTTCAGACGCGCCTTCCCCTTATGAGAAATTTCGCGAACCGTAATAACAGGTAATTCCATAATTGTAAAAAGATCCATCAAACCTCAGAATTAAATGAATCCATTCGCAATCAAAATCTCCCGCAACTTACAGTTCGGTCAAACCAATAACAACCAGAAATCCCTCACTTTTTAAATCTAAAAAACCAAACAAAAACCGAGTGCAACTCAGCATCATCAATCTCTAAATGTTGCCACCCCTTAGTGTTCTTTTTTTTAATAAAAACGCTTAGTGCACCTCGGTGTCCTTAATGCCTCAATGGTATTCCTCAACCACTACCACTACCCACTACCCACTACCCAATTCCCACTACCCAATTCCCACTACCCAATTCCCACTACCCAATTCCCACTACCCAATTCCCACTACCCAATTCCCACTACCCACTACCCACTACCCTTAGTGCCTTCGTGGTATCCCCAATGGTATTCCCAATGGTATCAATTCGGATCCGCAAACGCAGGATTATTCACAAAATCCCAATCGGTAAGCGTTAAAAGAAAATTCTTAATATCAATTTTCTCCTGAGGATTCAAACCAACACCACCATCCGCAGCAAACTTCATGAGCGGATCAATGGTAGGAGAAACAACCAGACCGGTGCTGTAATGCTCTATCACCTGATCTAAGGTGGTAAAACGACCATCATGCATGTACGGAGCGGTGAGTTCGATATTGCGTAAGGTAGGACCTTTAAAACGGCCATTGTCGTTCGGGTTACCGGTAACGCCGCCGCGACCTAAATCACTGAAGGTGGCATCGAGACCGTTATTGGCGAAAAGTTGTTTCGACATCAGCACGGGACCATGACAGTGAAAACAGTCTGCACCTGAAATGCCATTGTTTTCATCTTTGTCGCGCATAAACAAATCGTAACCGTTAGCTTCAGAAGAAGTGAAGGATTCTTGTCCGCGTAACACACGGTCGAATTTGGAATTACCGCTAATGAGTGTGCGTAAAAATTGAGCAATGGCTTTTACTACACGCACCGAGTCAATACCCGGTGTACCGAAAGCATGATGAAACATGTCGCGGTATTTTTCATCGGCCTGAAGTTTGCGAACAACATTCGGCCAGGTATCATTCATTTCATTTGGGTTAACTACGGGACCAAAAATCTGATCTTCGAGTGTAGCAGCGCGTCCATCCCAAAAGAAAAAGCGTTCCCAGCCGAGATTAATTAATGCCATCGCATTGCGGTTACCTTGCGCACCGGTGATGCCGGTAGAAAAACGGGCAGGATCGGAAAAGGCAGTGCTTTGGATGTGACAACTGGCGCAGGATTGGGTAAGATCACCGGAGAGTTTTTTATCGTAAAAAAGATGACGACCCAATTCAACACCTTCCACCGTCATCGGATTACTTTCCGGAACTACCATCGGAGGAAAACCTTCCGGAATTTGCAGTACATAGGGTGTAGGGACATATTCCCCAATGAAAGGATCCTTGCTGCACGATTTTAATGCAACAACAGAAATCAAAATCAAAACGAGAATACCAATACGTTTCATAAGTCTAAAAATACAAAAACAAGAACGAAAAACAGCAATGAAAATCACAATTCCGTCACAAAGTGATAAAGCACTACGGACGGTGAGCGGGATTGTTCAGGAAATCCGTATCCGTCAGCGTTTTGAGGAAAGCGATTAAATCATCTTTGTCCTGCTGACTCAGTAAAAAACCGGCAACGAGCGGACTCTGATTATGATTTCCGGCACCTCCTGCTGCATAATGATCAATCACATCACCGAGTGATGCCAGACTTCCGTCGAACATATACGGAGCAGTAACTTCTACATTGCGCAACGAAGGAACACGAAATTTACCGCTGTCTTCCGGACGCAAAGTAATGCGTGCTCTTCCTGTATCCGGATACACGACATACAAACCGTTATTTTCAAATTGATTATTGCTGAAATTATATCCACTGTGGCAATCACTGCAGTGAAGCGAATCAGAAAAAAATAAATCTTTTCCGCGCAATTCAGATGCCGTTAATATTCTTCCCGCATAGAGATATTGATCATACTTCGAATTTCCGGAAACAAGGGTGCGCTCAAATGCAGCAAGTGCACGGGTAATAACATACGCATCGAAGGCGCGTTTGTAAGCGTAAAGACTTTGATCGCGGTAATAAGGATCATCCTTTAGACGTTCAACAGCCAGTAAAATATCAAAGGCCATTTCATTGGTGTCGGTTAAGGGTGCATGCACTTGCAGTTCCAGTGTAGGTACACCGCCATCGCGCATAAATGGAGCAACCCAGGCAAGATTTTGCAGGGGAGGAGCATTGCGTTTTCCAATGTGTCCGGTTACACCAAAGCTCAGTGCTTTATCGTCCGAAAAAGCAAGTTGCGGTAAATGGCACGATGCGCAGCTGATGGTATTATCTACCGAAAGTCGCGTATCGAAAAACAATCGTTTTCCCATTTCCACGCGCGATTTGGAGAGATAATTATCGGCAGGAATATTCGGAATGGGAAAACCTTTGGGAATTTCTAAATCGTAATGATCAGAATACACTTCGTCCTCTTCACGTCTGCATGCAGAAATGAAAAGTGTAAATAGTAAACTGATATAAACTAATTTTTTCACGGAGTGATGTAAAATTAATTCACGCTAAATGCAGCGCGGGCAAGTTGAATAAAACGTTCTGCCAGCGGATAATTATCGGAAGTATGTGTGCCATTATCGGTTTTCACGTCAATGGTATCGCTAATGCCAACCAGTAATTTGTACACATCCAGATCCACGTTAATCGAAGTGGTTTGATTTTCTACAATAGAAATCGGAATCATTAAATCTCCAACTTCACCATACAACGCATTGGCACCGGGGTGAAAAAAGAAAGTGCGATCCATATTTCCGGCAAGTGTACCACTGGTATCGGCTCTTCCTTCGTACTTCATAAAGATGTAACCGGTGGACCAACTCCAGTGTAAATCATTCGCCATGTTGGTAGAAAATGGATGCGACGCAGGTAAGGAATTCGGGTCGCCTAGGTTCATGGTAGAATCAACGCCTAATCCAAAACGGACACCGGTAAATGTTCCAGGGCTTAGCTGCACGGAAAAACTGTTGGAGGAACCGGCATAATCTACAATGGCGGCATCTTTTACTTCGCAATAATTTCCGGAACCATCGCGCAAACGGAAATGATGAATCAGGTATTTCATCGTTTCAGGTTTAATGCGGTAGTTGGATGCACTGTTGTAAATGGTATTGAGGACCATCGGCTGGCCATTGAAGGAAGCGGTAAAATTCACCTGCAAGGTGCCTTTGGGATCGCTCACCGGAGGATCCTGGTCTTTTTTGCAGGAAGAGGCCAGACTAACAATGGCCAGCGCGATAAATAGGGTCTTTTTCATAAATGAAAAATTAATGGGTATGAACGGAGAATACAGAATCAACGTTATTAATAAACTGCGTTGCAAGCATCATATTGTCCATTGTGTGTGTGCTGGAACTTGCAAGCGACATATCAATACCGTCAAAGAAACGTAAATAATCAATTTCCATGTGAATCATATTGGCAGTATTTGCGGTCATGTCGGTATGTACGTGTAATTCAACTCTGCGGTACAAGGCATTCATACCAATGTGAAACTGATAAGGCGTTTCAGCAACACCATCGGCATTACGGTCAGCATTTCCTTCAATCACTACAAAACGGTATCCTGAGCTCCAGCTCCAGTACATCGAAGGCGATTGCACACCTAATGCAGAACCTGCAGGTTGAGTGGTAGGATCAACGGTTAAGTTAAGTGTAGTATCCACACCTACATTAAACGATAAAGCATGCACATGGGTTGCAGCAATTTCGCCGAAAGAAACGGAGGTAACCGTAGGTTTTAACAAATAGTGATTGTTGTCTTCGAACAAAACCGTATCCACATCATCCACCAGGGTAAAACCATTCACATACATATCGGCACGGGTGATGGTGAACACATTTCCGAATCCGTCGGTGTAATTGGTGTTAAAGGTTAAGGCATTGGCACCTGCCATGTGCGAAATTTCCAGATTTACGGTGGTAGGATCAGGAGTAGTGGTTGGGGGAGCATCTTCATCTTTACGGCAAGAACTGAAAGCAACAACAGCTGCCATTGATAAGAAACTGAATTTTATAACGGAGTTTTTCATTTTAATTTAAATTTTGATTGGTTATGTGATTATAAACTAATGGTGACTCCACATACAAAACGATTCACCACGGGAAATTGTTTGCCTTCGAAATTGTTTTTTAATGCAGGTTGATAACTAAATTGGAATTGGGTACTGCCTGCGAAAAAATCGAAGCCGGTGCTGAGTAAAAGCACATTTCCGCCCGAATCGTTTAATAGTGCGCCATGATCTTTATCTTGTTGTGCATGTTCAAAAATCAATCCTGCACCGGGGGCAAAAATGCGTCGCGGAGCAAGTTGTTTCCGGTAAAAAAGTAAAACGCTGTAATTGGTTGTATTTCCATAGTGGTGCTCATCTGTACCCACCGTGTTGAGGCGGTAACTCAACTGATGGTTCCATCCGAAATTTTTATAAAGGCCGGAGTACTCGGCACGACTTATAAAATCCACACTTCCGGTAGATCCCTGCAAATCGAGATCCGCCTCTGCACGATGGTAGCTGAGATGTTTCATTCCAAACGGAAATTTTATCCCCGCGCCAACCGATAAGCGATGGAGATATTTTTTTTCCTTTTTAGAACTAAACAATTGATGATTCACTAACACAATCGGATCGCCCGCACCAAATACATCGTATTGGGTGTAGCCGTTAATGCTACGGTAATTATTTACAAGCGGAACAGCACCAATAAGGTCCCATTTCTTCTTTTTACCGATATAATAACGAAAGCGAAGTTCCGCTACATTAAATATTTCTTTTCCTTTTTTAAGTTCATCAACCGGCACCGAAGAAGCATGGCGCGTTTGTAATCCCTGTGCATTGAATTCCCCATACAAAAACCGGCTACGGTAAATGATACCGAAAGAATTTCTGTAATCGTTGGG